>CALAXS010000089.1 GCA_937895305.1 uncultured bacterium | reverse complement strand
GTTCTAGCGAACGCTTTCTAGGCCCTATAATATAAAGGAGTTACGAATCGTGGGCGAGAAAGAACGGGAAGCAGCTACTCCCGGAAAACTCGATGCTCGCCGCAGTCCGATGCAGGACCGTGCCAAGCAGACGGTAGCGAAGATTCTGGAGGCGACAGCGGAGTTGCTGGACGACACGGGGCACGAAAAGCTGACGACCGAGCGGGTGGCAGAGCAAAGCGGCCTCAACATTGCCACGATCTATCACTACTTTCCCAACAAAGAGGCCCTGTTTCATGCACTGTTCCAACAACACAGAGCACTACAACAGGAACGGCTCGAGGCCATCTACAGTAGCTTCAATAAACTCCGATGGCGTGATGCGTCCGACCAGGTCATCGACACACTCCTGGACATCTATAGCACGACGAAGGGGGCCATGGCTATAGTCCGTGCCGTGCAGAACCATGACCCACTACGCGAGATCGACCATGAACTGGATTTGCGCAACAGCGCGTTTATCGGCTCGATGATGGCCGAGGCTGGCATCAGCGGTTCTAGTGAAGAGCTTCAGGCTATGGCGCTCGTGCTCACCAAGACAGCAGGGGCCGTGTTGGAAAATTCCCTCCGATGGGATCCGGAGAATGCTGCCTCTGCCATGGAAAAAGTCAAGCTCATGCAGCGGTTGTACATTGAGTACTGGATTGAGCGTTCTGCGGAGGATTCATCCTCCGGGGATGGGGCAGAATAGGGGCGCGACCGGGGAAGTCGGCACCCCACAAGTATTTCACTTTGTGGCCGGCTCGAGTGCCTGTTTGATTCTTGGGCGGGGGACTTCGGATCGGTAGAATATGCCCATGCTGCCGTACATCACCGCGGTGAGCACGTGCCAGATGGCGTGTCCTTGCCACCACACATCCGGCGGGGAGAACTGCCGCGCTAAATCAGTCCGCTGAATGTACCCGCCGACCGCCAACGAGACAAACGCCAGCAGTACCCAGCGATGCTGCTGCGAGATGCTCCCCCTAATCGCGTCGATGCCAACACCCAGAATGATGATTGGAAAAGCCACCCCAAAATTTTTTCATCGCCCGCTATCACCCCTCGGTAGACCATCAACAGCGCGGTCACTGCGATTGCTGCGAAGCTGATGATGGGCCACGTGGGCCAACGGCGGTTGGTGAAGGGCACGAAGGGAATCCAGCGTGCCCACTGTAGCGCGATGAGTGCGACGAAGACGAAGAACATACCGAGCACGTCCATCTTGTGGCCAAAGCCCATCAAGGAGGCGTGCATAAGGCCGCTGCCTAAGCCAACCACGATACAAGCTACACCGTAGAGCCCCATGAGTGCGGGCGTCCGCACAGCATAGGGATCCTGTTCCGTATTCTCCCGGCGTGCATCCCACCATGCGTATGCGATGATATACAGGCCAACGAGGATGTAGCCCAGGTTGCTCCACGTGTTGGCAGGCGTGCGGAAGATGCTGGGTCTGGGGGTTTCTGCGAAGGAACCGCTCGATTTAAGTGTATTTTCGTAGAGAAGGAACCAAACATCGGTGTTTCCATAGAAATAATATAAAACAACGAGTAAGAAGGTGAACGCACCGAAGATACCCCACGTGAAACCATGTACCCGGCGCGGTGCCCCGCTAAAGGTGTTTCGGTGATTCGGTTCTTGGTCCATGGTGAGTCTCCCTGTTTAAAAGTAGCAAAGAAATGGATGTCATAGGCATTCCCCCTGGCAATTGTTATAGCAGATTCACACGTAATAAAAAAACCACCTGAACCCGAATGGATCCAAGCGGTTGATTTAATAAATGGCGGAGGAGACAGGACTCGAACGCGTAGCCATTTTCCCGTCATGATACCCCTTAACCCCTTAAATTCAGTTAGTTGTGTTTGGTCTGGTATCTTGTCAATATGGGGTATTTAGCGGATTTTGTGAACGTAAACGCCCTGCTGGTGATAGGATGGTGTACTGGCCGTGTAGTCTTCGTGCAATGGGGCATTATTTCTAAAAGTGACGGTTGTATTTTGCCTTGGATTACCCTACACTACGTTATAACTTTTGTTGTTACATAAGGAGCGTTCAGTATGCTAAAAGTAAAAATCACCTCAATCGGAAATTCGATGGGTATTCTACTTCCAAAGGAAGCACTCGGTAAGATGAAAGCATCGAAGGGTGACACCTTGTATCTGGTAGAAAATCCTGATGGCTTCACGCTGACACCCTATCAAGATGATTTTGAGCATCAGATTGAGGTGTCGGAAGGCATAATGAAACGGTATCGAAACACACTTCGTGAGTTGGGCAAATGAAAGAGCCTATCTGGACTCTTGAGGAAGTCGTCGATGCAGTGCATTCCATGCTTTTGAGTGAACATGGTGGCGGAAGCGGGATACGGGACAAAGGGCTACTGGATTCTGCACTCGCCAGAGCCAAGAACAACTTTTCTTACAATTCTGATGGTAGCATTTTTGACCTTGCTGCTGCCTACGGTTTCAGCATCGCTAAAAATCATCCATTTGTAGACGGGAACAAGAGAGTGGCTTTTACTATCGGCACATTATTTCTTGAA
>CALAXS010000088.1 GCA_937895305.1 uncultured bacterium | reverse complement strand
AACCTGGGCCGGATTGCTGCAGCCACTGGAACAACTGGATATCCCTTTTGAATACAGCTGGGGGGTGGTGACACACCTGATGGGCGTTAAGAATTCCGATGAACTGCGTAAAGCCCATAGCCAGGTGTTAGCCGATATCGTGCAGTTCGGTCTGCGGATCAAGCAGAGTCCTGCCATCTATCAGGGACTGCTGTCCATTCGTGATGGAGATGCCTGGCACAAGTTAGATGAAGCCCCGCAGCGTATTATTGAGCAAAAAATCCGCGCCGCCAAACATGCCGGAGTCGGCTTGAGCGGTGAGGCCAAGGAAAGATTCAATGCCATTGCCAAAGAACTCTCACAATTGCACACGGACTTCTCCAACCATGTGCTCGATGCCACCAAGGCCTTCGAATTCATCATTACAGATATCAAACAAACCGAAGGCTGGCCGAAAACCCTGCAGCAGATCGCCGCACACTCCTGGAATGCGGTGAACAAGGAAGGTCCAAAGGCTACACCCGAACATGGCCCCTGGCGCATCACCCTCGATTATCCCAGTTACGTGCCTTTCATGGAGCACCATCGCAACCGCACACAACGCGAACAGGTCTACCGTGCCTTTATCCTGCGCGCTTCTTCCGGCGAGCTGGACAACTCCGGATTGATCGCACGCATCCTCACGCTGCGCAAAGAAGAAGCGGTATTGCTGGGGCATGAAAACTATGCCGATCTCACTCTGGAATCGAAAATGGCGCCCGATGTGGCTGCCGTGCAAAAAATGTTCGCGGAACTGGTGCAAGCCGCCCGGAAACCCGCCATGGCAGATCTGGATGCCTTGCGTCAACTGGCCGAAGCGTCCGGTCAGGTTGAACCCCTGGCCCACTGGGATGTACCGTTTTGGACTGAACGACTGCGGGAGCAACGCTTCGAATTTACGGACGAAGACCTACGTCCTTATTTTCCCCTGCACCGCGTGATTGATGGGTTGTTTTCATTATGTACCCGCTTGTTCGGTGTCACCTTCGAACAAGCCGATGGCCAAGCGTCCGTGTGGCACGAAGACGTGCAATTTTATCGTGTCAAAAACGATAACGGCGAAATCATGGCCTGGTTTTATCTCGATCCATACTCCCGCCCGACGGAAAAGCGCGGCGGCGCGTGGATGGACAGTTGCCTGAGCCGCCGTTACGTCGATGGTGAATTGCGGCATCCGGTGGTGCATCTCTGCTGCAACGGAACACCGCCGGTGGATGGTCGTCCCTCGCTGATGAGCTTCGGGGAGGTGACGACGCTGTTCCACGAATTCGGTCACGGACTGCAGGGCATGCTCACAACAGTCGATTACAGCGACGCCGCCGGCATTAACGGTATCGAATGGGATGCGGTGGAGATCGCCAGCCAATTTATGGAAAACTGGTGCTACCACAAACCCACTCTCATCGGTATGACAACGCACTTCGAGACCGGCGAACCGCTGCCGGATTCGTTGTTCGATAAAATATGCGCCGCCCGCACCTTCCGTGCAGGCTCCATGATGATGCGCCAACTGGAATTCGGCATCACCGATATGATGCTGCATACCGAGTTCGATCCAAAGGGGGATACAACGGTTTTTGATGTGCATCAACAGATCGCGCAGGACTTAAACCCACTGCCTCCTCTGCCCGAATCACGATTCCTCTGTTCATTCAGCCATATTTTCGCCGGTGGTTATGCCGCGGGCTACTATAGCTATAAATGGTCGGAAGTACTCAGCGCCGACGCCTTTGCGGCCTTTGAAGAAGCTGGATTGGAAAATGATGCGGCGATCGCCGCGCTGGGACATAGATACCGCCATACGATTCTCTCCTGTGGCGGCGGTCGTAATCCGATGAAAGTCTTTCAGGATTTCCGTGGTCGCAGCCCGAGCACAGAAGCTTTGCTGCGGCATAGCGGATTAAGGCACCCGGCAGAAATAAAATAATCATGAACCATGTGGCTGAGCCCTTAACACGCCGTGAGGAGTAAAAATCCGGGCACAGAAGGGTCCCCGGCTTTGAGTTGCCCATGTAAGGGGCCTCTTTCAAGGACCAAATCACGTCCCCAGGCCTTTTCCGCTGCGCGTCAGAAATTCCCGCACCTTCGGATTATCCGATTCCTTCGCAAGTTTTTTCGGGTCTCCACCGGCAATCATGGTTCGGGTCTCCGCGTCCAGGAAGACGGAATTGTCCGCCACGGAAA
>CALAXS010000087.1 GCA_937895305.1 uncultured bacterium | reverse complement strand
CAGATCTTGCCCAAAAAAACGGCTAATCGCTCCCGGTATGTTGGCTCCACATATTTCCATGCTGCGCCCTGAGTTCGATTTTTCATTCGATAGGACAAGAACCAGAAAAGTAATAGAGCACCAACGAGTAGTGCGCCATCTATAATCAGAAGATCAGGCTCACCCTCAGAAATGACCAGCGCTTCCAGAAACAGGATTACTCCGGCAACAAGCATAAGAATTTTGGTTACCGGTTCAAGACTTTTTGCCCGTTTATTCTCTTCTGCTGCGCAAGCCGCCAGGCCATTGACCACCGACCCGCTCCCGCCAGAGAGCATGCATAGGTTGGCCAACACCCCCTGCATTTCGCGAAGCCATGTACTATGGCGTACATAGCGCGGACCCCACCATGCACTATTCTTGGGCACCGAAATCCGATAGGTCAGCCCCGGTTTAAAATCCAGGGTATGTTCTGGTGCGGTATGTTGTGTTTCTTTCGTTTTCATGAGCCACTAATCGCATCGCCCAGGGTGAAGATGGGCAGGTAAAGGGATATAACCATATAGGCAATAACAAAACCGATAAGCAGCATAAACAGCGGATTCGCCAGAGTAAGCCAACCCCGGTTTTTTACATCCAGTTCACGGGCGTACTTTTCTCCAGCATGCTCCAGCGAATCTTCCAGCATGCCATTGGCTTCGCCCGACGACACAAGCCAGCACAGGTCGCGCCCGAAGAAGGACGAAGTTTCCATGGCTTTAGACAGCGATTCACCCGAAGCCACCTGGGCGGAGACATCCCCCGCGATTTGATTCAGGACAGAACTGCCCGAAGCTGCTGCGGCCAGTTCCAAGCTATAAGGTAGGGGTACACCGGACATGAGCAGAATCCGCAGGGTCTGGCAAAAACGTACCAGCACATTGAGTCTATACATGACCCCGGCAAAGGGAAGGTGCAACCGAACCCAGTCCAGCCATCGCCGTCCATCCTCTGAGCGACGCAGGAGTGCATAGGCGATAATCGCGCCGATGATAGAACCGCCAACGACCATGGTGACCATGCCTGAGTGGCGCGTTACCAAATGCGATATTCCTATAAGGGTCTTGGTTGGTGCTGGCAATTCCGCACCCATCTCTCCAAAAATTTCGGCAAACACCGGGACCACTTTAACGAGTATGAGCAGGATGACCAGTGAACCCGCCAGCAACGAAGCTACCGGATAGGCCAGTGCCAGGAATACGTTTTGTCGCAGCGTCACGATTTGTCGCGTATATCCGCTCAGGAGTTGGAGGACGCCCGGTACGTTGTTGGCCTGTTCCCCGGCACGGACGATATGGGCAAAGAGAGGCGGTACTTCGCCCTGCATCCGCTCCAGGGCCTCGTCCAGCGAGTCGCCCTTCTCCAGGCTTTTGCCCAGCGTCTCCAGCACCTTCTTTAGCCGTGGTTTGTGGGCGTCACGCGCCAGTGCACGAATCGCTTCAGGCAAGGGCAGGTTACTCTTCGTCAGGGCACAAAGTTCATGGCTCAGGAAATCCAGCTCTTCCCAGGTGAGTCGATTGGACAGTCGCGCCAGCCCCTGCTCCTTGTTTACCTCGGTCACCGAATTCACGGTGAAGCCCCGCTCCTGCAACTTCATCGTCACCCGGTGCGCAGACTGCTCCTCCATGGTCCCTACCGTTGTTTCGCCATGTTCATCCACAGCATGATAATGATATTGCGTCATCAGCCCTACCTCAGTTCAGCGTTTGCGCCCCCGGATTCACTTCAGCGCATAGTTCATCCACTTATTCCACTAAGTACATGACGGGTGAGGGAAAAACAGATCACTGTTACCCAAGATAAAACTGAAAAGTCCTCAATCAGATCGATCGATAAAGGCCGAATGCCATTTTGCGTAACACAAGCTCTCAATCTCCCCTGTCATTCCCAACTCGATTGGGAATCCCCGCGTCAGCATACTTTACCCGACTCCGGGACTGAGGTCGTAGCATTTTGAGCAAACAGACCCGTTGTCCGAGGCAGAGCCTCGCTGTAGCGTTCCCAAGCAGAGCTAGGGAACGAGTGTGGTAAACAGATCAAAAAAAAGGCCCGACACGGATTCCGTGCCGGACCCCAATTGGAGGAGATGTCACACACGACATCTCGGAGAGGTGATTTTATTTCGTTTTTAACTCCGTACATTCGGGTTCAATTCATCCAGCAACACATCCGTCACCTGGCCCGATTCCACCATCCGCATCGTCAAATCCAGGCGCGTGTGGCTGTTGTGGATGCCTTCGGCAGAATTCTGATGAACCGTTCGTGCAACACGCATAGAACCCTGGCCCATGACCATGAGCAGGACCATAAGGCAGCTTGCCGCCAATCGCGCTACAGGACCCCGCGCGCGGAGCTTGGGCAGCCAGGCCCGAATTTCATCCAGTGTATCAATATCCGTAAGTCGTTCACGCAATTGGGCAAAGCTGTAATTGGGCGCTGGACACAGTACCACTTCATTGAGCAGGGCATCCAGATCCTGACTTGCTTCAAATTCGTTTGCACACGCAGCACACTCCCCTACATGAGCCATCAACAAATGGCGCTCACCTGGAGCCAGATCGCCATCCAATGCCGCAGGAATTTTTGACTGTGCTATGCTGCACCGCATATCTATATCTCCTGTTAATGACGTACGTTCAGCTAGCTTTAGCGCATATCGCTGTAAATTATGTCATTAGCTTCTATTCACATTCTATTGCAAACCGGTGCTACCGGCCTTACAACGCCCGGTCCATGACCGAAGCAAAAACACCTGCAAGTTGCCTACGCAACTTCTTTATCGCAAGGATTCGCCTGGACCGAACCGTATTCAACGGACAATCCAGCACCTCCGCAATATCACTCAACGACATACCCTCGATAGAGCGCAGGACAAAGACTTCACGCTGCTCCTCCGGCAAATCATCCAAAGCCAATAATATGGCGTGCTCCAGCTCCGACCGGGAAGCCCCTGCATCCGGTTGAAGACCACCCGCATGGGTATCCATGTGATCATCAATCAAACAACGGATGCCCAGCTTACGCTGCTTCTCCAGCTCCCGCGCCTTCTCGCGCCATACCATCCGTGCAATGCCGAATACATAGCCCGGAAAGCTGCCCACGGCCCGGTACCGCTTGCGTACCTTCCATATCCGCAGGAATGTTTCCTGGCATAAGTCATTGGCCATGAGTGAGTTACGAGTCAATTTATAAAAATAGCCCAGCACGCGGAGCTGATAGCGATCATGTAACACCGCATAGGCATCCATATCACCCGTTTTCACCTTGAGCATCAAGGCGATATCATTTCGCTTGCTGTCCAACGACCAACAATCCTTCCAATCATCACACTACACACAATAGGTACATGTGCATCTTGAAGAAAAAAGATCAATCTGTCAATTTATTTGTTTTGGGTTGAGTGTGTATAAGGAATTTTAAATTTACATTAACTCAATACAAACACGTCATCAATGACGGGTTACGTAGAT
>CALAXS010000086.1 GCA_937895305.1 uncultured bacterium | reverse complement strand
TTGGCGCGGGTGTGGTTTCTGAAATTATTGCTTAAAATTTAATCATTTCCCATGGTCAGGTGTTGTTTTCGACAGCTGACTGTGGCTTTTTGCAGGGGTGTAGCACAACGGCTAGTGCAGCGGCCTCCAAAGCCGAAGGTTGGGGGTTCGAATCCCTCCACCCCTGCCATTTTATATAGTTGTATTGATGTTAGTTCTTAACCCTGAGCTTAGGGAGTGTGAATCATGGCAAAAGGTGCAAGTGCCGTAGAGGCTAAGCCGAATATTTTTCAGCGACTGGCGATATTTTTCCAGGAGGTGCGTTCGGAAATGCAGAAGGTGACCTGGCCTACGATGGAGGACCTGAAGGTGTCCACGTATGTCTGCATCTTGTTGCTCATGATTATGGCGGTAATTACCTATGGTCTGGATTTGACTTTTAATTGGATCATTCTCCAGTTTTTCGACCTGGTCGGTTAGGAGTACAGACGTGACTGATGAAATTACAGAAGAGGAATCCAGTGTTCAGGAAGAAACTCCTGAAGAAGTAGAGATTCGCCAGGTTCAGGAAGCGCGTGAAGCATTTGAGAGCATAGAAACACCTGCGGCTGAGGAAGTACCTGAAGCGCAGAAAGTATTCGAAGCACTGAAATCGTCTGAGCCAGAGGAAGTGCCTAAAACGCTTGAAGCCCGCGAAGCGGTGAAAGCACCTGAGACTAAGGAAGTCTCTACAGTGTCTGATGAGCAAGAGGCACAGGAACTTAAGGAAGCGCAGGAGGCACAGGGCATTCACCTGAATCCCGTACCTGATGACGATATTGTCCGTCGCTGGTATGCATTGCATGCCCATTCGGGCCAGGAAGCGAATGTGAAGATGATGTTGACGACGGGCGCGGAAGCGCTGGGGTTGACGCATCTGATTCCGAATGTGTTGGTGCCTATGGAGACGGTGGAGGAGATGCGTGCTGGTGAGAAGAAGGAGTCAACGCGTAAGTTCTTCCCGGGCTATGTGTTGTTACAGTTGCCGTATCATCCGGAGAATTATCCGGAGTTGTGGGAGCTGATTAAGGAGACGCCGGGTGTGACGGGCTTTATTGGTTCGCGTACCCTTCCTATTCCGTTGGAAGAGGAAGAGGTGAATGCGATTGTTGAGGTGACCCGTGGTGAGCGTGAGCGGCCACGGCCTGATGTAGCATTTGAATCCGGTGAACGGGTGAAGATAATTGATGGTCCCTTTGCGAATTTCCTGGGTAATGTGAATGATATCAATTACGATGCCGGGACTATGAAGGTAACAGTAGAAATTTTTGAGCGCCTGACCAGTATCGAAGTCGAATTCTGGCAGGTAGAACAGGTATAAAGGAGAGTGCACAATGGCTCCCATTAAGAATGTAAAAGCACTAATCAAATTGCAGGTTCCCGCTGGTGGGGCTAATCCGGCACCGCCGGTTGGTCCGGCGCTGGGTCAGCACGGGGTCCAAATCATGGACTTCTGTAACCAGTTTAACGAGCGTACGAAGGATCAGGCTGGTCTGATTATCCCTGTGGTAATCAGTGTGCATGATGATCGTAGTTTCAGCTTCATCTGCAAAACCCCGCCTGCTGCGGTACTCCTGAAGAAGGCGGCCAAACTGGCCAAGGCTTCTGGTGAACCGAACAAGAAAATTGTGGGCACGGTGACGGACAAGCAGTTGGAAGAAATTGCTACGCTGAAGATGGAAGACTTGAATGCTGCTAATATTGATTCGGCCAAGCGCATGATCGCGGGTACGGCCCGCAGCATGGGCCTTCGGGTTGCTGGCTAAGTAGCTGCTTCGGTCTCTGTCAGTTGAATATTGTTTTTGGTATTGGCGCGATCAGGTATGAATTCCTGGACGCGCCATGCCTGTGTCTATAATTGGGGCCTTGTCCCCATAAATCGTGGAAGGATGCGTGCATCCGTTTGGACCACGGGAGATTTAAAAAATGGCAAAATTATCGAAACGTCAAAAGGCCTTTGAGGGCAAAGTGGATCCGGAAAAAACCTATTCGGTTGAGGAATCTGCTGCGCTGGCGAAGGAATGTGCAACGAGCAAGTTTGATGAGAGCATCGACCTTGCGTTCTATCTGGGTGTTGACCCGCGTCACGCGGATCAGATGGTACGTGGTTCGGTCTCCCTGCCTCATGGCACGGGGAAAAGTATGCGTGTGATTGTGTTCTGTAAGCAGGAAGAACAAATCAAGGCGGCTCTGGATGCGGGTGCTCAAGAAGCGGGTGGTGAAGAGTTGTTCCAGAAGGTTCAGGATGGCTGGACTGATTTTGATGCTTGCGTTGCAGCACCGGACATGATGGCTTTTGTGGGTCGTCTGGGTAAGGTGCTTGGCCCCCGTGGTCTTATGCCCAGCCCGAAGGCCGGTTCGGTCACGCCCAATGTTGGTGAAGCCGTTGGTGAGATCATGAAGGGTAAGATCGAGTTTCGTGTGGACAAGAATGCGAATGTTCACGTTGCAGTGGGTAAGGCTTCTTTCACACCGGAACAGATTATTGAGAATGCAGAAACGGTTATCAGTACCATCATGAAAGCACGTCCTGCGGCCTGCAAGGGAACGTACCTGAAGGCTTGCACCATGAGCAGTACCATGGGACCTGGTCTTCATATGGATCCGGCATCGTTAACGGGTCAGTATAAATAATTTATGGGGCGCAGCTTAATGTTGCGCCCTTTCTTTTTCGGGCGCGACCTGGCGCATTACTAAGGAGTAATTCATGAGCGAAGGTATTCTCTTTACCTCGGAGTCGGTGACTGAGGGTCACCCGGACAAGGTTTCGGATAACATCTCGGATGCGATTCTTGATGCGTTGTTGGCGCAGGATCCTATGAGCCGTGTAGCCTGTGAAACTATGGTAAGCACAGGCATGGCAGTGATTGCAGGTGAAATTACCAGTACCGCTGTAGTCGATTTTACTCAAGTGGTGCGAGACACTATTTTGGATATTGGTTATGCGGGTGGTGATTCGGGCTATGACGGAAATACCTGCGCCGTGCTAATTGCGCTGGACAAGCAATCCGTGGATATTGCCCAGGGTGTGAACGAAGGCGAAGGCCTGCACGTAGAACAAGGCGCGGGCGACCAGGGCATGATGTTCGGCTATGCCACGAACGAAACACCAGAATTGATGCCCCTACCCATTCTCCTTTCCCATAAAATTGGCCTGGCCCTCTCTGCAAAGCGCAAGAGTGGAGCGCTGCCCTGGTTGCAGCCCGATGGCAAGTCGCAGGTAACGGTGGAGTATGTGGATGACAAGCCGGTACGTATCGACACGATTGTCGTTTCCAACCAGCATTCCCCCGATGTGGACAACGAAGAGATTCGTCGCGCCATCATCGAAGACGTGATTAAGCCCGTACTCCCCGCTGAATTCGTCAAGGGCGACATTACCTATCACATCAACCCTACGGGTCGTTTCGTGGTGGGTGGTCCTGTCGGCGATTGTGGCCTCACGGGTCGCAAGATCATCGTAGACACCTACGGTGGTATGGGTCGTCATGGTGGCGGTGCCTTCAGTGGCAAGGATTCGTCCAAGGTGGACCGTAGCGCGGCGTATATGGCCCGCTACATCGCCAAGAATGTGGTTGCTGCAGGTATTGCAGAGCGTTGTGAAGTACAGCTCGCTTACGCTATTGGTGTAGCTGAACCGGTTTCTATTAACGCGACCACTTTTGGCACGGGCAAGATGGATGACGCAACCTTGGGTACCATGCTCAAGGAACACTTCGATTGCCGTCCTGCGGCCATCATCCAAACCCTCGACCTGCGTCGTCCCCAATTCCGCAAGACTGCGTCCTATGGCCACTTTGGCCGTGAAGACCAGGGCTTCCGCTGGGAAGACACAGACCAGGCGGATGCGTTGAAGGCAAAAGCGGGTCTGTAAAGCACTAGATTTAAACTTCAGATATGATAAAGCCTCGTAGCGATTGCTGCGGGGCTTTTACTTGTGTAGAGCAACTCAAAATTAGCAGCCCCCTTTTCTGCTTGACATAGGGCGATAAATCAGATATGATTTATCTGTATTAAGTATTAACAAGGCGTCATCGCCAAACAATATACCCAAACAAAGGCCCGTGGGGCAGGAGTAAATATCATGTCAGACATGCATTGCGACCAATGTGAACAAACGTATCGTGGAACAGGGTGTGTGACCAATGGGATCTGTGGTAAGGACCCGGATGTGGAGTCTCTGCAGAAGATTCTGCTCTATGGCCTGAAGGGAATGGCGGCATACAAGAGTCATGCGCGGCGTCTGGGTAAAACAGATGTAGAGGTGGAGGCGTTTATTGAAGATGCGTTATTCTCGACCATGACGAATGTGAATTTTGATATTCCGGCGATGCTGGAGCTGGTGCTGGAATGTGGTCGTATGAATTACAAGACCATGCAACTGCTGAACGATGGTCACATCGAGCAGTTCGGTGATCCTGAGCCAACGGAAGTCAAGGAAGGCATTCAGGAGGGTCCTGGCATCCTGGTTACGGGTCACGACTTGATGGACCTGAAGAATCTTCTGGAGCAGTGCGAGGGCACCGATATTAAAGTATATACACACGGTGAAATGCTCCCGGGACTCATGTATCCCAAACTGAAAAACCACCCCAATATGGCGGGTCACTATGGTACAGCGTGGCAGAACCAGCGCAAGGAATTTCAAGCCTTTGGCGGTCCTATCGTTGCTTCGACCAACTGTATCCTCATTCCCTGGGATAGCAACACCTACCTGGACAAGCTCTACACCATGCGCGTGGTAGCGGTACCGGGTGCGAAGCGTCTGGTAACGGATGACTTTAGTGAAGTCATCGCCCAGGCCCTGGCCATCGGTCCGCTACAGCAGACCGAAATCAAGATGTCCATGACAGGGTTCCACTACACGCAGATTCTGAAGCATGCGGGTACGATTGTGGATGCTGTGAAGTCGGGCGACATCAAGCACTTCTTCCTCGTGGGTGGTTGTGATGGCGCAGAGCCAGGCCGTAATTACTACAGTGATTTTGCGCAGAACGCACCGGATGAGTCTGTAATCATGACGCTGGGTTGTGGCAAGTTCCGAATTCGTGACCATGATTTTGGCACAGTAGCGGGTCTTCCGCGCTTGCTGGACATGGGGCAGTGTAATGATGCTTATGGCGCGTTGCAGGTCGCTATGGCGCTTGCTGAGGCCTTTGAGTGTGACGTAAATGACCTGCCGCTATCGCTCATCATCAGCTGGTTCGAGCAGAAGGCCGTGGCCGTATTGCTGACCTTGCTCCACCTTGGCGTGAAGGGTATCAAGCTGGGACCGAATCTTCCTGCTTTCGTAACACCGAATGTGTTGCGAATCCTGGTAGAGACCTATGACCTTGGTCCTATCGGTGCAAGTGGCAAAGCGGATGTTGATGCCATCATGGCTGGTGCATAGTCTGTAATTATTGGTGGGGTCTGTGTCATAGTTACACAGACCCCGAATTTTGAATTGAGGTTCTATGCTAACAGGAACAACTCTCATTGCCATTCAGTCGCTTATGTATATGGTGCAACGTGGAGATGAAGACCATTTTTCTCCGGCCGATATTGCGCCGGCCCTGGGTGCCAGTCCGACGTATTTGTCCAAGGTGAACACGCAGCTGGTAAAGGCGGGGATACTCCAGGCGCATCGGGGTATGAAGGGTGGAGTGTCACTGGCACGCAACCCGAAGCAGATTAACTTGTTGGAAATCGTTGAAGCGGTTCAGGGCAAGATCCTGGGGGATTATTGCACGGAATATAGTAATGTAGCGCGGGTCTGCGGGTATCACCATGCCATGCATGAGATTCAGGAAGCGCTGGTGGGAACCTTGCGCAAGTGGACGCTGGACGACCTGTTACAGCGGCCAGGGCCGAACGCAGCCCTCGATGAACTTGTCAATTGCAAGATGGCCTGCGCGCGGAATATGGCGGAAAATTAATTCGTGGGTTCGGCACCGTAGAGGTACAGTGCGCCATAGGACCAGCCTTTGAGTTTAGAGCATTTTAACAAATTATTGTTACGAATCTGCTTGTTGTGGCATCGGTTGGCTGCGTCACAAAAACTCACCGTAGCCTGCTATGCCTCCGTTTTTGTTTCTTGCCAACCTTGTCCTCACTGACGCAACTCCGCATCTATAATTTGTTAAAGCGTTCTAGGGAAGTTGGCGCAGTCCATCATTAATGCATGTAGGGGTAGGGGTGCCCCTCGGGTGGGGAAATATTGGACCAAACGCGTCCGTTCTTCACAGTACGTTGCCCCAACAGTCTTTACAGGGATTTATAAACTTGTGCTTAGAGTCCGGCGTGGTATTCCTGTAGGGAGGTGATGCTGGGTGTTTCGTCGCGTGTGGCCTGGAGGGCCAGCACCCCGGCACGTGCCCCGGCGAGGGTGGTCATGATGGGGAGACCACATTCCAGGGCGGTGCGACGGATAGCGAGCTCGTCGTATTTGGATGCAGCACCGAGGGGGGTGTTGATAATCCAGTCCACTTCACCGTTTATCATTTTATCGACCACGTTGGGGCGACCTTCACCGACCTTGAAGACTTCGTCCACTTCCAGACCCTGATCACGCAGGACCTGGGCAGTGCCGTCGGTAGCGAGGAATTTAAAGCCGAGGGCAGCGAGGTCCTGGCCGAGGGTGCCTATCTTTTCTTTGTCGTGGGTGTTCAGGCTGAGGAAGACGGTGCCTTTATGGGGAAGGATATTTCCAGCGGCAATCTGGCTCTTGGCGAAGGCGAGGCCCATGTTTTTGTCGATGCCCATGACTTCGCCGGTACTGCGCATTTCCGGGCCGAGGAGAATGTCCACGCCGGGGAATTTAATGAAGGGGAGGACCACTTCTTTGGCAGCGGTGTAGTTGGGCACAGGGTCTTTGGTGAAGCCAAGGTCTACCAGTTTCTGTCCAACCATGACGCGTGCGGCCATCTTGGCCAGAGGCACGCCGATGGCTTTACTGACGAAGGGCACGGTACGGGAGGCGCGTGGATTTACTTCGATGAGGTAGATGTCTTCTCCACGAATAGCGAATTGGATATTCATGAGACCGATGACACCCAGGGCCTTGGCCAGTGCACGGGTCTGTGTACGCACTTCTTCCAAGATGTCTTCGGGCAGGTCATAAGGGGGCAGGATGCATGCACTGTCCCCGGAGTGAATACCGGCTTCTTCGATGTGCTGCATTATCCCGGCTACCACCACGGTATCGCCGTCGCAGATGGCATCTACATCGAGTTCGATAGCGGCTTCGAGGAATTTATCGATAAGGACGGGGCGCTCTGGCGAGGCTTCCACGGCATAGGTCATGTAGCGGTCCAGGGACTCGCGGTCGTAGACGATTTCCATGGCGCGGCCACCAAGAACGAAGGAGGGACGCACGACAACGGGATAGCCGATGCGGTCGGCCACGACGAAGGCTTCTTCGTTGGTGACGACAGTACCGTTGGCAGGTTGAAGGAGACCGAGGTCTTTCACGAGCTGGGAGAATTCTTCGCGGTCTTCGGCGAGGGCGATGCTGCGGGGGCTGGTACCGATGATGGGAGCACCTGCGGCTTCGAGGCGGTCGGCGAGGTTGAGGGGGGTCTGCCCGCCGTATTGGACGATGACGCCTTTGGGCTTTACGCGGTCGATAATGTTCATCACATCTTCGAAGGTAACAGGCTCAAAGAAGAGACGGTCAGAGGTATCATAATCGGTTGAAACCGTCTCGGGGTTACAGTTGACCATGATAGTTTCGTAGCCGTCTTCCTTGAGGGCGAAGGCGGCGTGAACGCAGCAGTAGTCGAACTCGATGCCCTGCCCGATGCGGTTGGGGCCACCACCGAGTATGATAATTTTTTCGGTGTCGGAGTCGATGACTTCGTCTTCATCGCCATAAGAGGAATAGTAGTAGGGGGTGACGGCGGCAAATTCTGCGGCGCAAGTATCCACCAAACGATAGCAGGGCAAAATGCCGTGGCTCTTGCGAATCTCTCGGATTTCAAGGGGGGTCTTGTCCCAGATGAGCGCAAGTTGACGGTCGGAATAACCAAATTGTTTGGCCCTTTTCATGGCATCGGCATCGGTGGGATTCGTGTTGCCCAGGGTCACTGCTTCGTCAATAATCTCTTTCATCTGGCGCAGGAACCAGCGGTCGATTTTAGTGACTTTAAAAATCTCTTCTATGGTAGCGCCAATTTTCAGGGCCTGTGCCAGCTGCGCCAGACGGGCCGGGGTTGGAATCCGCATGGCCTTCAGCAGTGCCTTCTTCTCTGCTTCGGATTCGGGGTCGTCGGTGATGGCCTTGTATTTACCATCACAGCCGAATCCACTGTGCCCGGTTTCCATACCACGTATCCCCTTTTGGAGGGATTCCTTGAAGGTACGGCCAATGCTCATGACCTCCCCCACGCTCTTCATCTGCACGGTGAGGTTGTCCTGGGAGCCGGGGAATTTTTCGAAGGCGAAGCGGGGAATCTTGGTGACTACATAGTCGATGGTCGGCTCGAAGGATGCCGGGGTCTCGCGGGTGATGTCATTGGGGATTTCGTCGAGGGTGTAGCCCACGGCGAGCTTGGCGGCGATCTTGGCGATGGGGAATCCGGTGGCCTTGGAGGCCAGGGCGGAACTACGGGATACACGAGGGTTCATCTCGATGACGATGATGCGACCCGTATCAGGTTCTACGGCGAATTGCACGTTGGAACCGCCCGTGTCCACACCAATTTCACGGATGATCTTGATAGCGGCATCGCGCATGTCCTGGTATTCTTTGTCGGTGAGGGTCTGGGCAGGGGCTACGGTGATGCTGTCGCCGGTGTGGACACCCATGGGATCGAGGTTTTCGATGGAGCAGATGATTACCACATTGTCGTTGAGATCGCGCATCACTTCGAGTTCGAATTCTTTCCAGCCGACAATGGATTCTTCGATGAGGATTTCGTTTACCGGGCTGGCATCGAGGCCGTATTGCACCGCTTCTTCGTATTCGTCTTTGTTGAAGGCCAGGCCAGCACCGGAACCACCGAGGGTGAATGCCGGGCGGATGACGGCGGCGTAGTTGAGTTCTGCGCCAAATTCGTGGGCCTCATCCAGGCTATGGACGACTTTGCTTTTGGGTAGGTCGAGGCCACATTTTATCATGGCTTCTTTAAATTCACCGCGGTCTTCCGCTTTGCGGATAGCGGGCAGTTTCGCACCGATGAGTTCACAGTTATGCTTTTCGAGAATACCCTGCTCTGCAAGTGCAACAGCGAGGTTGAGCGCGGTCTGGCCACCCACGGTAGGGAGTACAGCATCGGGCTTTTCAATTTCGATGATGCGCTCTAGGTATTCGACGGTCAGGGGTTCAATATA
>CALAXS010000085.1 GCA_937895305.1 uncultured bacterium | reverse complement strand
ACTGAAAAACCATATCGAATCAAGTCTTGGCAAAATTTCATCGCATTTTGACAAGGTCATTGATGCGGATGTTGTATTGGATGTGCAGAAGCAGCGTCATATTGCTGAAGTCAATCTCAATGCAAATGGGGTACGAATCCACTCGAAAGAAGATTCAGCGGATATGTATACTTCGGTTGATGCAGCCATCGCCAAACTGGATCGTCAGGTATTGAAGTACAAGAAGCGGATTAACCGCCACAAACCGCGCAATGCCAAGGAAGCGCGACTGTATAACCATATCGTATTTGAACCCGGGCATGAAAATGGCACAAGCAATGGCGTGGAAGAGGAAACGCCCAAGCACCGCGAAGTGACCCATGAGAGCCTTACGATGAAACCCATGTTGCTCGACGAAGCTGTAATGCAGTTGGAGTTGGCAAACGATCTTTTTCTGGTGTTTGTGAATGTAGAGACTTCACAGCTTAATGTGCTCTATAAACATAAACGCGGCACCCTGGGCGTTATAGAGCCTCAGTTCTAAATCAGATAGTCTGCCGTCGGTATTGTGTTATCCTATGTGCCGACGGCAGTTTTTTTATAATGGGTTGGACCACGGGTCTCTCCCTTGGCCCTAGATACAGGAATTCCTAATGGATACCCAAGACCTTCCTATTAACCGGAAAGAATCCATCGCTGTAGCGCGGCTCTATGAGCGGATTCAGGGTGAGTTGGGTATGGAAATCCTGGCGGGCTTTCAGGGTATTGGTCGCCCCGTATTTTCATCGGATGTGAACCGGCCCGGTCTGGCCTTGAGTGGCTACCTGGAATTTTTTGCGAATGACCGTATCCAGCTTCTGGGCAATACGGAAATCAATTTTATGCGCACCCTAAGTCATGCGCAACTACAGCGACGGCTGGCATCCATGTTCTCCTTTGAGATGCCTGCTTTTCTTTTGTCGCGCGGTCTGGAACCCCCTACCATTTTTCTGGATATGTGTAATCGTCGCGGGGTGCCTGTATTGCGCTCCGAGATGAGTACGGATGAGGTGATCTCCAAGATTATTCTCTTCCTGAATCAGGAGTTTTCACCAGAGACCGTTATTCATGGGACAACAGTGGATTGCTATGGTGTGGGCTGTCTGATTGTGGGGTCGCCCGGCATTGGTAAGAGTGAAACGGCACTTGAATTGGTGGAGCGTGGTCATCGTCTGGTGGCAGATGATGTGGTGGCACTGAAACGGCGCCGGGAAGACAATCTTTATGCGGAAACCAATCCGATTGTCGAGCACCACATGGAGATCCGTGGTGTAGGCATTATTGATGTGAAAGCTATTTTTGGCGTTGGTCGGGTACGTAACTTCAAGCGTGTTGGTTTAATCATTGAGCTTGAGGAATGGGATCCGGAAGCACGTTATGATCGCACCGGGCTCATGGATGACACTGTGGAAATATTGGGTATCAAGATTCCCTATCTTCGCATTCCAGTGCGTCCCGGTCGTAACATCGCAATTATTATCGAAGTTGCAGCGTTGAACCATCGCCTGAAGGAACTTGGCATGGATCCCGCCCAGCGCTTTAATGAGCGCATCATCAATATGATGAAAGAACGCAGCAACTAACACATCTTTCCCCATCAGGAACTCGCACCACCCTACTTTAGCGGAGTATTATTCCCAGTTATGAAGTCGATTAATCTTATTTTTGGATGTCATTCCCATCAACCTGTCGGAAATTTTGATTTTGTTTTCAAGGAAGCCTACGAGAAATCGTATAAACCCTTCATCGACGTGCTGGAAAAATTCCCGTCGATTCATGTGACACTGCATTATACGGGCCCGCTCTGGGACTGGTTTCTGGAACATGCGCCGGAATATATCAAGCGGTTGCGTGGACTGGTGGAAGCGGGTCAGGTGGAGATAATGGGCGGGGGCTATTATGAACCCTTGTTGTGTGCCATTCCCGAGCGGGATGCCAAGGCACAGATAGTGCGAATGAACCAGTTTTGCGAGAAGCATTTCGGGAAGCCGCCCCGGGGGATGTGGTTGACGGAGCGGGTCTGGGAACCCCACATGGCCAAAATTCTCGCGGAATCGGGCATAGAGTACACGGCCCTGGATGATGCTCACTTTCTTTGCTCAGGCCTGGCACCAGAAGAGTTGTATGGCTATTACATGACAGAGGACGAAGGACGAACCCTCAAGGTTTTCCCTATCCAGGAAAAGCTTCGCTATCTTGTGCCGTTCCATAGTGTGGAAGAAACTATTGAATATCTGCGTGATGTGGCTACGGAAGCAGGGGATCGCTGCGCTGTACTCCATGATGACGGGGAGAAGTTCGGTGTGTGGCCGGGTACATTTAACAGTGTCTATGAACAGGGCTGGCTCGAAGACTTTTTTACGGCCCTGACAGAGAATAAGGGTTGGCTGCATGCGATCACCTACGCGGAGTATCTGGATCAGGCCAAGGCCAAGGGCCGTACCTATATCACCTGTGCATCCTATGAGGAGATGATGACGTGGGCTTTACCGACGGATATGCAGCGTAAGCTGAAACAGGTGCGGGATGAGGTGGGCCTGGATAATCCAGAACGGGCGCATCGCTATAAGCAATTTATCCGTGGTGGTTTCTGGCGTGGATTCCTTTCCAAGTATGCTGAATCGAATAATCTCCAGAAGCGTATGCTTCAGGTGAGTGAGCGACTGAAGCGCTTGAAGGATTCGGGGAAGTACGGGGCCGCTGCCCTGGAGGAGGCGGAGCTACTGTTGCATAAGGCCCAGTGTAACTGTGCGTATTGGCATGGCGCATTTGGCGGTTTATACCTCAATCATCTGCGCACAGCAATTTATGAACATGCTATTGCTGCGGATGCCAAGCTGGATGGGGTGGAGTTCGGGAAGAAGAACAAGACGCGCTGCCTGATGATGGATTTTGATGGGGATGGGAATGATGAGCTTGTGTTGGAGAACGGGCATTGTACTGCATATTTCAGCCCCACCGATGGGGGCACCCTGTTTGAGCTGGATTTCAAGACCAAGCCGTTTAACTTTGGCAATACCCTTACCCGGCGCGATGAGCCGTACCATGATGCGCTTCGCGCGGGGCTGCATCTGGGGAGTGAGGAAGGTGCCGGGGGGCAGAGTATCCACGAAATTGTCCACGCGAAAGAGGATGATCTGGAGCAATTCCTGGTTTATGATCCCTGGCGCCGGGTCTCAATGCGGGATCATTTACTGGCACCCGGAATTTCAATTACAAGCATGGGCGCATCAGAACCCGTTGCAGATAAAGGACTTGGCTCAAGTGAGTATGTAGCGGTTCCTGTTAAAAACGGGGTGCAGTTGACGTATTCCGGCGGTGGAGAATCTGAATCCAATCCAGGGCTCAAGCTGTCTAAAACAGTGCACCTGGCCCCAGATGAATCCACCCTGCAAATAGTGTATGATATAGAGAACATTGGAGATACACCGATTGAGGGCATATTTGCAGTTGAATTTGGTGTTAATCTACTCGCGGGTGATGCGCCAGATCGGTATTACTGGTCGAAGAACCGCGATTTACAGCGTCCCCCGCTACGGTCAAAGGCCGTAGAGCAAGCTGTAACACACTTTGCATTGCGTGATGAATGGATGCAACTGGACTGGGCTCTGGAATTTGAAGGGCCGACGCAGGTATTCCGGTTCCCACTGGAGACGGTCAGCCAGTCGGAAAGTGGTCAGGAACGGGTATACCAGGGGAGTATGGTCATTCCCCATTGGGATTTGGCATTGCCTTCCGGTGAAGGGATGCGAATAGCTTTTGCAGTGGTGTTGAGTATGGCACCGGATTGGGCTTCGGCGAAATAGGATACAGCATGGACGTAACGGAAGAATTAACGGTTGTAAACAAACTTGGCATACACGCACGGCCCGCAGCCGCCCTTGTGCAGACGGTATTGGGTTTTGAGTCGGATGTGTTCATCAGTTTGGATGGTAGTCGTGTGAATGCGAAGAGTATTATGGGCCTCTTGACCCTGGCGGCTACCCGCGGTACCCGGTTACAGATTAAGTGTTCAGGTTCTGATGCAGAAGCGACCATGATAGCCGTGCGGGATTTATTTGCGAGCGGCTTCGGGGAAGAATAAGTGGAGTCAACCTTCCACGGTATAGCCGTATCGCCCGGAATCGCCATTGGCCCGGTGCTGGTCTTTGATGTCGATCGATTCGATATACCCAATTACGCCATTACGGATGTGAAAGGTGAGCTTCGCCGTTTGGCGCGTGCTATCGTGGAAACCCGGAACGAGTTAACACACCTGTATAAAAAGACAGCTGCGGAGTTGGGGGAGGCCCACGCGGATATTCTGAATGTACACCTCATGTTGCTGGATGATGTGGAAATGCGGGACACCCTGAACGCACGTTTACGAAGTGAGCAGGTGAATGTGGAGTATATCCTCCACACACTGGCCGAAGCGTATAGCCAAACGCTATCCAACATAGATGACCCGGTGTTTAAGGACCGTGCAGACGATCTGGCGGATGTGGTGGACCGGGTGCTTCGGCATCTGCTGGATGAGGTACGACCTGATCTTCAGCACATGAATGGTCCCAGTCTGGTGGTATCCCATGAGCTTTCTCCCTCTGATACAGCGACCATTGACCAGAAAAATCTGCTGGGGGTGGTGTTGGATTCAGGCAGTCTCACTTCACACACAGCAATTTTAACCCGCGCGCTGGGCGTGCCGGCCGTCATGGGCCTGGAGCATCTGAGTTCACATATTGAGCATGGCATTGAAATTATAGTAGATGGCAAGGCGGGGTTGGTTATCCTGGAGCCTGAGCCAGAGACCATTGCCCGGTATCAGGCAAAGAAGGTGGAAGAGGAGCGGGAAAAGGAAAAGCTTAAAAAAACAGCTTCCCGGCATGTGCAAACACTGGATGGTGTTCATATTGCAACACAGGCGAATGTGGCCCTTCCTATTGAAGTGAGGCAGTGCAAGGATTTGTCGGCAGAGGGCATAGGACTGTATCGGACGGAATTTCTGTTCCTTAATCGGGACACCCTCCCGGATGAAGAAGAGCAACTGGAAGCCTATTGCATGGTCTGCAAGGCGATGGCACCTCACCCGGTGACGCTGCGGACCATGGACATAGGCGGCGATAAATTTGTAGCCCACCTTCAGGGGCTTCGAGAAGATAACCCACAACTGGGTTGGCGTGCGGTGCGCTTTTGTCTGGAGCGTCCGGATATTTTCAAGACCCAGTTACGGGCCATGCTTCGCGCGAGTGCCTGTGGCAAGATTCAGATCATGTTTCCCATGATTAGTGGTGTGGGTGAACTGCGCAAGGTTAAGGCGGTGCTGGAAGAGGTGAAGCAGGAGCTTCGGGATGAAGGCATTGCTTTTAACGAAGATGTACCCGTCGGCATTATGATTGAAGTCCCATCGGCGGTAGCCCTGGCTGATTTGCTTGCCAAAGAGTGCGATTTTTTCAGTCTGGGTACCAATGATCTGATTCAGTATTCGCTTGCGGTGGATCGGGTGAATGAAAAGATTGCACACCTTTATGAGCCAGCGCATCCGGCGGTGATTCGTATGCTCTATCATGTAATGACCATAGCCGAAAAGTTCAAGATACCATGTTCCGTATGTGGCGAAATGGCAGGCGATCCCCGTTTTACAGAGTTACTCATCGGGATGGGGGTCACCGGATTGAGCATGGCAGCCATAGCCTTGCCCACGGTGCGTGGTGAAATTAATACGATCAACATGGATACGGCCCGGGAATTGGTGCAATCGGTATTGGATCTGGAACTTGCTGATGATGTGAATGCTGCGCTTGATGCGCACCATGATCTTCGCTGGGGCGCGTTGGCATCCCGTGAGGGGACGGCATCATGAAACGCCATCGTATCATCATATTAGGGTCTACGGGATCCATCGGTCGTAGCGCATTGGATGTTGTGCGGAGTTATCCAGATGTCTTTGAGGTGGTGGGTCTTGCTGCGAACAGCAATGTGGAATTGCTGGCTGCACAAGTAAATGAATTTAGTCCTGCCCATGTGGTGGTGGTGGATGAAGATGCCGCTGCGAAGTATGGGCAGTTGGGTCTTTCGGTAGCCTGTGCTTCTGGCCTGGCAGCCTTGGACGATTTGGCTGCGGTGGAGGTGGATATTGTACTTTGTGCAGTGGTGGGGGCCATTGGTCTGCACTCATTGCTTTCGGCCATTGATGCGGGGAACCGTGTGGCGGTAGCGAATAAAGAGCCTTTTGTCATGGCAGGCCAGTTGATTATGGCACGGGCCCGCGCGAAGGGTGTTGAAGTGTTGCCAGTTGATAGTGAACACAATGCAATTTTTCAATGCCTGCAAGGGGCAGCACCTGAAGCGGTGCAGTGTATTCACCTTACGGCATCGGGTGGTCCCTTTTACGGGCGTGATCGCGATACCTTGCACACTATTGCACCTGCGGAAGCGACGAATCATCCAACGTGGGACATGGGCGCGAAGATTTCGGTGGACTCGGCAACGTTGATGAACAAGGGTCTTGAAATTATCGAAGCCATGTGGCTCTTTGATTTACCGGCAGAGAAGATTGAGGTGGTAGTTCATCCCCAGAGCATTGTGCACAGTCTGGTAGAATTTACAGACGGGCATATCCTGGCGCATCTGGGCGTGACAGACATGAAGTTCCCTATACTCTTTGCATTGACGTATCCTGAGCGGGTTAGCACGCCTATGGCGCGACTGGATTTGACGACCATGAAGGATCTTACGTTTTCGACGCCGGAATTTGATGATTTCCCCTGTCTGGGCCATGCGCGTGAAGCTGCTGCGCAGGGGGGGACGGCACCTGCAATTCTCAATGCAGCGAATGAAGAGGCGGTGCATGCCTTTTGTAGAGAGGAGATTCCTTTCCTCGCCATTAGCGATGTGGTGGGTGAGGTGCGCCAACAGTGTGCTGGTCGTGCTGCAACTGATTTAGAGACTATACTGAGTGCTGACCGGGACGCGAGAGTTCGGGCACTTGAAGTTATCCATACCTTAGGAACCGTTAAGACATGACAAGCATCCTTATTTTTTTACTCGTATTGAGTGTCCTTATC
>CALAXS010000084.1 GCA_937895305.1 uncultured bacterium | reverse complement strand
TTGGTTATCCAGGCGACTGGAGATGTTAGCGAGGTGACAAAGATTCATGGAGAGGTGACCATCTTCAACCACGGTATGGGGCACGTTACGGTCGCGGACACATTGAAAGAAATCGTCGAAGTGCAGGTCGATGATGCTTCCCCATTTATATTCAGAAATTTCGGAGGCCACCGCTTTTGATACGCGCGCTTTGGAATCCCCTTCAAAGACTTCCCAACCGCCACCGTGGCGACCAAAGTACATGATGCCTTTGGTGCCAAGGACTTCAATCTTGGTCGCGGAAAACTGCCAGTCCGGGAATTTACTCTTGTCAGGCAGAAGAACAATGCGGTGGTTATAGGGGCACCAGAAGGCACCTTCCATCATGAGTGTGGCCTCACCAAATTCAAAGTTGGTAAATTGGGTATCGGGTTGTTCGCGCCCATCCTTAAATCGATATGCACCACCCGTACTGACGACGGAGTCGGGGGCCTTTTTCCCAAGCAGTAGCCGGGCCAAATCTACCTGATGGATGAGGTCGCCAGTGAGCTCGCCGTTATAAAAATCCCAGCGCCCTTGAAACCAGCGTCCGGGGCGGTAGGGCAACATGGGTGACGGTCCACACCAAAGATCGTAGTCAAGACCTTCAGGAACATCTTGTTCAGGCGCAACCTGAATAGGACCACCTTCCTGCATGAGATAAACACGGGCAAGCATAGGGTCGCCGAGCTTGCCGCTTTGGATATAGTCGATGGCAGATTTGACGTAGGGCGCGGAGCGGGTTTGCATACCCACCTGCACGATACGATTGTATTTCTTGGACGCGGCGATCATCTGCTGCCCATCCCAGACACTCATGGATTGGGGCTTCTCAACGTAGACATCTTTGCCCGCCTGACACGCCATGATGGTGGCCAGGGCATGCCAGCGGTCAGAAGTAGAACAAATCAAGGTGTCCACTTCGGGGTCAGCCAGGATCTCGCGGAAGTCCTGGATAAATTTAGGCTTATAGTCATGACCTTCCATGACAATTTCCATGGCTGCACCGCGAACACGGGTGTCGGCATCACAGAGGTACTTGATGTGAATATCATCACGGCGAACCAGGGCGGTGAGCAGGGCACGCCCCCGGCCGCCAAGGCCCATAATACCAACAACAATCTTTTCGTTGGGCGCAGCGGAAGTGGTGGATTGGAGCGTGGCCAGGGTCGCTGCGGCACCCAGTGAACCTTTTAGAAAGCTTCGGCGTTTGATGGTACTCATGACTTGTCCCTTCGATGGTTGTTCCTATTCAATACATTAAAATTGTCAGGGCGTGTTCAGGGTGCGCCTGGAGCAGACATGGCACCGCGAAATCCCATAATTGAACTCTCTTTGATGGGGAGAATGGTTGCCCCTGTGACACCGTCGACGCCCTCGGAGACATCGAGCCAGGAACCACCGCGAACCACACGATAGCCATCGAGGCCCGCGTGATGCTGGGTGGTGTACCAATCCAGGGTCCATTCATTAACATTGCCAGCCATATCACAAAGACCATAGGGGCTGTTGAAATCCGGGAAGCTGCCGATGGGGGCCAGTTGTGGGAAGCCGTCTTGATCTGTTTCATAATTACAGCGGTACAGCCCCCCCACACCGGGAAACTCATTGCCCCAGGGGTAGTGTCGTTCGGGCATGGGGTTTTTGTTTTTCTTCAGGGTATCACCGTCGAGATAATGACCACCCACATAAGCCTTCTCCCATTCAGCTTCGGTCGGAAGACGCAGTCCACACCAACGGAGGAAGGCACCCGAGTCATACCAGGACACATACGTGACGGGATGCATCTCTTTTCCGGGAGCAATGGTGTACGTGCCATCCTCGTTGCGGGTAATACCGCAACGACTCTCTTTGGCCATCTTGTCGTTGTAGCCCACACCATCGGCACCCGATTCATTCATATATTCTACGTATAGGGCAATGCTCGTCTCGTGTAGGGCCATGTAATACGTGGGTAGTGCCGATTTCACTTCGTTCTTACTGGATTGATCACGACCCTGACCGGGCAAGCTGCGCATGGTAAAGGCCCCGGCAGGTATCCGGGCCATGGGAATAGCACGGACCCGACATTCAATCTGGCTTGCATCCTGAATCGTGTTTTCCTGGGTGCCCCACCAGATTGCTTTCTTGGCACCCGAACTATCCATAAGGCCTGCGCCGTTGCCGCCCAGTATCGCATTGGGCAGCAATTGCCAGGGCCCATCTGCACTGCTTCGGTAGCGGATAAATACATAGGCGGGGGTATCAGGGGTTATGGATTCCCCATGAAGTTCATAATCGATAACGAGCTTGAGGCCTGCAAGATCGGTGGATTCGTTCCAGACCTTAACGTTATCTACCGGGAGCACTTGCGCCGAGGCAGTGAAGCCCAAGAGCATACCAACAAGTATAAACAGCAGGATTCTACGGAACATAGCATTCTCCCCGTTACCCCTATAATAATGAAGAAAACATGCCGGGTCAATTTGTAGACGTACTTTTTTGCCTGCTTTCCAGCGTTGACCATAGCTAAAGTCTGGCGTATAGTTAACGGTATGGGGTATGTTTTTGGGGTGGTATACGGATTATTACACTAAACTTCGGGGGAAAGTCGCAATGTACAGGCATTGAATTTCACGAAGGCAGTTTATTTAGTGGTGGGTACGCCCAACCCTATCGCCGTACCACAGCCTGGATGGCTGGCCTGGAGTAGACTATTGGACCAATTGGGAGTAGAATAGTACTTGGTCATGGACTACATGGGGGCTTTGCCATGTAAGGGAATTTTGGTTTTTACATACTTTGTATTCGTGCTGTCGGGGGACAGTGCTTGTTGTTAGTGCACCTCCTTCGTACAGCCCATAGTTTTTCAACAGGTGGGATGTATTGATGATGAAAACATGCATAAAGATTTCAGGTCTTGTTTTGGGGCTGGCCTTGTTCATCGGGCTATTCGGTAACACCACCATCGTGGGGGCACGAAGCAGCGTGGACGCTGCTCCAGATCAACCCGCCTTATCGGGGAATCTGGATGCGTGGGGCTTCGAGGAAATCCTCTTTGTAAAACGCAGGCCCTGGTCCTCGGACCATTATTACACGGACATCGACAATGGCACGAAGCCGGACCGTTTCAAATCGGGGAACGGCCTCTTTGTGTATAACCTGCGCACGGGCAAAGAGCGCACGGTAATTACGTCTGCGGATTTACCGGGGGGCCGGGGCATCATCGGCAAGCCCAGTATTTCTTTTGACGCAACAAAGGTCTTGTTCGATTACCGGGAGAACACACGCTCCGGGTTCCGTATCTGGGAAATCGGTGTGGATGGCACTGGCCTGCGTCAGGTTTCCTTCCCGCCTGCGGATGAAGAAGCGAAAGTGGACCGCTGGGGCAAGCCGTGGCACACCGATGACATACATCCGTGTTATTTACCGGATGGCAAGATTATTTTTTCTTCTACCCGTTGTGAGCACACCATTCTCTGTGGCGGGTCAGCAGCGTTAACGGCACCTGTGTTGCATCGTATGGATGCCGACGGGGGCAACATAGAGCAGTTAAACCAGAGTCCGGTGAGTGAATTTTGTCCGGTGGTGCTGGATGATGGCCGGGTCATGTATCACCGTTGGGAGTACGTGGACAAGGGCGCGCGGGTGAGCAAGAGTATCTGGTCCATGAACCCGGACGGCTCCAAGCCCCAGGCACTGTATGGTGCTTCCGATGACACGACGACGGTGTATATGTATCCCCAGGCCATCCCCGGCAATTCCGAGCAAATTGTAACGGTGGGTACCTGTCATTATCCGCAGGGCGGGTGTGTGGGCGCTATCATGCTCATCGACCTGCGCAAAGGTGAAGGCCAACGTGGCCCGGACCCGGACGAAGCAGGTTTCGCGAAGTTTGATGATCGCTATACAGTGAACAATATGACACCGGATGTATTTATCGAACGACGCACAGAACCCGGTTGGTTCTTCCGCACAAACAAGGGGAACTACGTTCACGACAAGGAAGGCACCAGTGGTCATCTCTATACCCACCCGTACCCGGTGAGCGACCATGAGTTCCTGGTCTCGTATAAGGAAGACCCGAAAGCGCATTATCAGGACGTACCCGCAGCCTACGCGTTGTATTTGCTAGACATGGAGGGTAACCATACGTTTGTCTATCGTGATGAAGAATTTTCCACCTGGCACCCCACGCCCCTGAAGGCACGTAAACAACCCGCACAATTGGCCCCTGTTCGTAATCCCAAACTGGCGGCAAGTAACGAGGCCTTGTGCATTGTCACGGACATCTACGAAGGTATGGACGGCGTGGCACCGGGCAGTGTGAAGTGGTTGCGCATCAATGAGGCCATACCGCGGTACTGGGACACCGGTCGTCGTTGGGGCACGTCGCTGAGTAGTTCCAGCTGGAAGGGTGCCCTGTGGCCCCGTGCGCAGTGGGGCGTGGTCCCCGTGGAGGCCGACGGCTCGGCCTATTTCAAGGTGCCTGCCAATCGCAATCTTTTTTTCCAGGCGTTGGATGAAAATTTCATGGAAATCCAGCGGGAACGGACCTATGTAAATTATAATCCCGGCGAAGTGCGGTCTTGTGTGGGCTGTCATGGTCGAAGCAATAAAAGCCCGCACCAATCCAATATCCAGCAGCCACTGGCATTGACCCGTGAACCGAGCGTTGCACAGGCGCAACCTTGTGATGCGGTTGCTCAGGGTGGGGACGGTCGTGCGGAACAGGTGATTCATTATCCCGGCGACATCCAGCCTATGCTGAACGCCAAGTGTGTTTCCTGTCATGGGCAGAACGACCCTGCGGGTGGCCTGAAGCTGACGGATGAAGTGACCCTGTACTACAACACGTCCTACGAGGAACTGGCGGGTAAAGAATTGGCCGGGCCGATTATTCCCGAATTCACCTCCTTCGCGAGTGGTGACCGTGGCAACTACAACGGTTCGTTCATACCGCCCAAGAGCCTGGGTGGCCACGCCAGTGTGCTGGTAAAAATCCTGACCGACAGTACACACGCCAAAAACAAAGACACCGACCACAGTGTAATGCTGGATGACATGGAGCTTATGCGCCTGAACCGTTGGGTAGATTCCAATTACCAGTTCTATGGCAGTTATTATGGACGTCACCATGAGCATTGGGTAGCCAATACAGACCCGGACATTCCGTCCTATACACCGTCGGATTTCAGGCGTAAGGCTTCCTTTGAAGAGGCCATCAGTAATCGTGCACCGGAGTGGCACCGGTAGGGGGAAGAAAAATGTTTCAACGCAATGAAGTAAAACGTTATGCACCGGGTCTTGCACTTTGTGTTGCATTGTTGTGCGCAGAACTTTTCAGTCCTATGACGATTGCAGTAGAAGTAGCTGCACAGCCGGACCTGATGGCAGAACTGGATGTCCAGTATGATTTGCTGATCCGCGATATTAAGCGCAAGCACTTTATTGCGAAATTGGAAAGCGAGACCTACGACCCTGCTGCATTGATTCACGAAAACGACAACGACCCGCTGGACGTGGTCCTGCGTCGAACAGAAGCATTGCTGAACGATTTACTGGCCTCTACCACGACGCCCTCAGCAGCACTGCTGGAACGGGGCGAACAGCTCAAGGCATTGAAAGAGGAAAGCGCGAAGACGCGCAGTAAAAACAGACGACGGGACCTGTATACCCAGGCGTGCCTCCTGCGTCGTGCCATTGCCTTCTCGAACCCCTTGCTCGATTTCGACCGTATTCTATTTCTCAAACGGCACCGGGCATCCTTCAATCACATGTGTGACCAATACTACGCGGTGAACGCACGTCCCGGTGGTGGCTTATTTGCTTTGTCCGCCCCCTTTAGTGCCAATCCATCGGAGACTGATCTCCTGGGTGATTCCGTGGTGGAATCCGGTCGGCTGAAAGGAAATACGCTGGCAGGGGGTTCCTGGCTCTCACCCGACTTATCCTTTGACGGTGAAGAAATCGCCTTTGCCTATACCGAGTGCGTGGGTAGTACCGAACATGACCTGCACACCGACCCCGGTCGTGGCCATTGGGACCAGGGGCGGAGTTACCACATATTTAAGGCCAAGGTGGACGGCACGGAATTGCACCAGTTGACCGATGGCACCTGGAATGATTTTGACCCGTGCTGGATGCCCGACGGACGTGTCGCGTTTATCAGTGAGCGTCGCGGTGGTTATCTGCGTTGTGGTCGTGTCTGCCCAACTTACACCCTGTATGACATGGATGATGTGGGCCTGGATATGAATTGTCTGAGCCCCCACGAAACCAACGAGTGGCACCCCAGTCTGACCCATGACGGTCGTTTAATTTATACACGTTGGGACTATGTGGATCGCCACGGTTGCGTGGCCCATCAACCGTGGATAACGACCCCCGACGGTCGGGATTCCCGCGCGGTCCATGGTAATTTCAGCCCTCGAAAAGAACGTGCGGATATGGAGCTGGACATCCGTGCCATCCCCGAATCACAGAAATATGTAGCGACCGCTGCCCCCCACCATGGCCAGGCCTTCGGATCTATCATTGTGGTTGATCCTCGTGTGGAAGACGACGACGGTATGGCCCCGGTCAAACGCATCACACCCGAAGTGGCCTTTCCTGAAACCCAGGGCGGCGCGCAGGTCTATGGCACGCCGTGGCCCTTGAGCGAGAAGTATTTTCTCTGCGCCTATGACGGTGAAATGACCCCAAGCTTGGGCACTCAGGGAAACTATGACCTCGTAGGCAACTATGGTCTTTATCTGGTGGATGCCTTTGGTAATCGCGAGTTGCTTTATCGTGACCTGGACATCTCCAGCCAGAATCCGGTGCCTTTGCGCTCTCGCACCAAGCCACCCGTTATCCCGTCCCCATTGCCAGACGATCCCAATGCTGTTTCTACCGTCGCCGTGGTGGATGTATACAACAGCCAGATTCCGTGGCCAGAGAACACCAATATCACCGCATTGCGCGTGTATCAGGTACTGCCCATGTCGGTACCGTCGGGTGAACCGCCCCACGAAATCGGTATGCGCCTGCCGGGCGATGAAGGTGCGGACTCGGTTATTGTGGCGCGAAATGTTCTGGGCACCACGCCCGTGGAAGCCGATGGCAGCGCCCACTTTATTGTGCCCGCCAATGTAGAGTTGTTTTTTCAGGCGCTGGACAAGAACGGTTTGGCGGTACAGTCCATGCGTTCGTCTACCTATCTGAAACAGGGCGAACGCTTGACCTGTGTAGGATGTCACGACAAGAAGACGGCGGTGCCAGAGCCGTTGCAGGCCACGCCCATAGCTTTTCAACGTGAGGCCCTACCACTGAAGCCGGATGTAGACGGTACGAACCCCTTTAGCTATCCACGTCTGGTACAGCCTGTGCTAGACAGTAAATGCCGAAAGTGTCACGAGGAGAACGGAAAAGACGCACCCCGCCTCGACAATGAAGTCATCGCCAAGGGACGCAATATCTGGTTCGCGTCCTACCATAGTCTCGCGCCGGAATTTGGATTCTGGAAATATGGCAGCCCCCACCGGACCAAACCGGGTGCCTTTGGTGCGAAAGCATCGAAGCTGTACAAACTGCTGACCGATGGTCATTACGACGTGGAACTGAGCGAAGAAGAGCTGCACCGCCTGACGGTGTGGCTGGACTCTGCTTCGGTATTTTATGGCGTCTATGAGAAAGAAGGCGGTGAAGCGCAGTTGCGCGGCGAAGTGGTTAAGCCCACACTTTATTAAACATTCATTGTTGTAGAAGTTTAGGTTTTCGAGAAGAAAAGTTGTAATCGAAAAATGCAATAACTTAAGTCATCATGCCTGCG
>CALAXS010000083.1 GCA_937895305.1 uncultured bacterium | reverse complement strand
GGAGGGTAAAATCTACCTTTCCCCTTTAAAACATGCTGTAATACAGGGCTTAATCCCTGTAAACTGCTAAGCTTATGGGCAGCACGCAAGAAAAGAACCATGAATACTGCGCTTAATCATAGTGCGTCTTTGCTTGTACGGGAGCACCGCCCTTGAGGTCACCCGGTAGGTACCTGTTGCTAGGCTCGTTTTTTTGAGTTTGCTGAATTCCACTTCATGAAGAAGTAAGTCATGAGGCCCTGTAACCTGGAAGGGTATAGTATGCTATTTCGACGTGCAATTTTGTGGGCCGGGTTGCTGGCCTGCTTTCCCCTGGCACAAGCTGAGGAAGCTGAATTAGAACAACTTCGTGGAGATGCGTCCGTCTCCATTTTCCTGTCTTTCAAGTTAGTTGATTGTGGGCAGAATAACGGGACCCTCTTTGAGATTACAAATAAGGACGGGCAAATCCTGGCGGGCGCAGGGTTTGTGGGTTCCTATAACACGCAGCCGCGCAGTGATCGCAGGCGGATCCACTTTTTTGTAAAGCAGGACGATGCGCCCTTTCAGGTGGAGGAGCTGGCACGGGTAAATGAACAGAGTGGCATCTACCTGTGGGAGTCAGGGGATTCGCTGTACGCCCGTTCCCGTAATGGTGTGGACAGTAATTTTTATCGCCTCGATGATTCAGGGAAAACCTGGGCTGTCGACCCATCGGTGACGGATTATACGCTTCCCATATCGGGTGAAACGCTTCGTTGTAAAAGCAATACCGTAACCCATGGGGATAAGACTATTCTGAATGCTACCGATGGCGAGGCATTCCGGGAACATTATTATGGTGGGACGTGGCCCCAAGGCTATCTGGTGATGCGGGTACAGGCAGAAAAGGAATCGGAGCATTCCAACCGGTTAAGCGCCTGGCCCTGGGGGTGGAATGGGAATGGGAAGGAAATCGATACGGAGAAAGTAAAAAGCATTGTCCTGCGATCGCATGGGGAGTTTGTGTATGCCTATGGACAGTTAGAAGATAAAATATTGGCAGCGACGAATACAGGCGGAGTCTATGTGTTTGATGGACGGGAATGGTCGGTGTTGGTTGAGCCAGGCCCGCATAGTTATCAGGTCTATTCCATGCTGAATTACTATGATGTGCTCTTGCTCGGGCATTATCCCACGGGCGAGATTTATCAGTACGACGGGGAGAGCCTAAAACATCTGCCGGGTTGGCCCCCGGTCCTGGAAGGGGTATCCAAAAACGCGCGTGAAGCACAGACGCTGACTATTTACGGTGGGGATTTGTATGCCGGGGTCTGGCCCTGGGGAGAAGTGTGGCGTTATAACCGGAATGATGAAACCTGGTATTTTGTACAACGCATGTTTAGCCATCCGGAAATTACGGATGTCACAACCCATCCCTATGAGGAAGAGACCAAGGCTACGGGGGCGGTGTTGAATCTGTGGGGGCAACGGGTCACCAGCATGGTCCCTTTCAATGATTCGTTGTATATTTCCACTTCCTCCAAGGGGGGTGCAATGTTTGATTCCAAGTTTGATTTTCTGGCGGACGGGCGTTGGAAGGATTATGGCAAGGTTTATCGCTTGACCAGACCAGGGCATTTGTCTGTGCCCATAGCGTGGTCTGAAGAACGTATAGATATTAAGTTTCGTATTACACCGGGCAGAATGTGGATTGAGCAGGGTGGTGAGATTCTCGCTGAGGATAAAACCATTGACACAAAAGCATTCAGCGATTTTTTAAGTTATGAGATCAGTAAAGGTGAAGGTGTTTTCGGAAAAAGTGGTATAAGCAGCTCCTCTGCACATATCGAAGCTTACCCCGATCTACGATCAAATCTATTGAAAGCAGATTTAATAGAGCCCTGATCTCAGGAAAAGGATTAATGTTTCAGGATTTTTGACTTGGTGAACGGTAGGGTATAGCTACAGTGTAGGGATATAATCAGAGGGCTTTCATCGCGACTTGCTGACGCATGAGATTGTAGGCAATCATGGCATCATCCCGTGCCACAGCGTGGTCAACCATGGGGTGTGGATACTCTTTTCCCAATGTAATGCCAGCACCTTCCAAAACATCTGTTGGCGCAGCCCAGGGCTGATGTAAATATTTATCCGGTAGCTGGGACAACTCAGGAACCCAGCGACGCACGTATGCACCCTGGGGGTCGAACCGTTCTCCCTGGCGTACCGGATTAAAGATGCGGAAATAGGGCGCGGCATCCGCACCGCACCCTGCGACCCACTGCCAACCCAGCGTATTATTAGCCAGGTCCGCATCAATCAGGGTATCCCAAAACCATTCCGCGCCCCGCTGCCAGGGGATGAGGAGGTCTTTGACCAGAAACGACGCGGTAATCATGCGAGCGCGATTGTGCATATACCCCGTTGCCCAGAGTTCGCGCATCCCGGCATCGACCACCGGGTAGCCTGTCTTCCCCTGCTGCCACAATTCCAGTGCCGCCTGGTCATCACGCCAGGGGAAACGGGTAAATTTTTCCTGAAGCGGCTGTGTCGTCGTTTCCGGAAAATGATAGAGCAGGTGATAGGCAAACTCCCGCCAGAATAGCTGACGTATATAGGCTTCGGCCTCTCCGTTTAATCCAGTATGTTCTGCCACAGCCCCTTGAATGGCATGCCAAATCTGGCGGGGACTGAGTATGCCCAGTGCGAGATAGGGTGAAAGAGTAGATGTGCCTCGCTTGGACAAGACATCACGCGCTGCGCTATAGGTCGATACCAGTTCATCCCTAAACGCTTCCAATAAGGCCATTCCTTGCTGTTCGTTAAATTGCCAATGGCTATTTATTTCTTTTACCCAGCTGCGTTGAGGCGTTAAAGCCAGTTCCCCCAGAGCACATGATGATGGTCGTTTCTTGACCGATGGAATGGAATCGGGCATAGGTAATGGTGCTGTAATTTTCGCAGAAGATTGACAGTTCTTCCAGAAGGGGGTAAATACACGAAACGGTTTTCCCGCCTTGTTCTTAATCTCCCACGGCTCTACCAGTAGACTGCCATTGAAAGTGTGTACCGGGATGCCCTGTTCTTCCAGTGCTACTTTGAGCTGACGATCTGCAGCAATCGCTTCGGCTGTATAGCGACGATTCCAATAGACCCCACCCACCCCTAAAGACTTAACCAGTTCCAGCAATGATTGAGGGGTATCCCCTTTTATCAGCAAAAGTCTGGAACCGAATTCCCTCAACCCCTTATCCAGCGAAGCGAGGGACTCATGGAGACCGACCTTGAATGCGGCGCCATTATCCCATGGATGGCGTGAT
>CALAXS010000082.1 GCA_937895305.1 uncultured bacterium | reverse complement strand
TCCATGTATTCATCCAAATCCATGCACTCAGGTTCCCTGCATGGATACCGGTTTCTCCAATTAAGCAGAAAAATACCGACATTATCACAACATAGGACATGTCCTGCGCCCATTGTACTGGACTATTCCAGGTAGTGCCAACCCCCTTCAGCACTGCCCTGTGTGAACACCCCAACGCAATACAAATCGCCCATCGATGTCAGTGACCCGCAAGCAGCCCGTCAATCTCTTTACGCAACCGCTTGCCATCCCCCGATCCATAGCCCTGATACACCGAAACAATCATACCACCCCGGTCAATAACCACCGTCTGCGGAATCCCATCCGCCCGATAGGTCGTCGCCGCTGACCCGTCCAGGTCCAACGCAACAGGCAACGATTCCAGCTCAGCCCACGCCAGATAATTCTGCACCGTATCCTCCGGCTCCATCACATTCACCGCATAAAACACCAAATCCGAATCCCCGTATTTCGCGGCCAACCTTTCCATTTCCGGCAAAGACCGCTGACAGGGTCCACACCAACTCGCCCAGAAATCCAGTACAATAACCTCTTTGCCGATGGACTCACCCAAATCTATCACCGCGCCATCCAGCCCCGCCAGCACAACCGCCGGGGCAGGCTGCCCTTCCAGGGGATGGGGACCCTGCAATGCACCCGATTGCATCACCAGCACCAACGTAAGCCCTGCCACCATGATCAGAGCCGTGCTGCCATACTCCTTCCACAACCGCCTTGGCAATGAAGGGTATTGAACGATACCACTCATTCCTTCTCTTCTGCTATCTGCTTCACATCCGGGAATGCCTTTTTCAGCACTTCATCCATAACAGGGCCAATCTTGTCCTCGCCCACATCCACAGCAATAATCGTACCCTCTTTATCAATTATCGCAACATGGGGAATGTAGTCGACTTTAAAATATTCCGACAGCTTCCAATCCGTATCCACCGCCATATTCACCTTCAACCCCTTCTTCTCCATATACTTCTTCACCGTTTCCATCTTCTCCCCCACACTCACCATGTAAAAAGCGACATTCTTGTCCTTATACTGCTCGCTGCGCTCCACAAAATGAGCCGTCGACTTCACACACCACGGACACCACGTCGCCCAAAAATCCAGCACCACATAATCCTTACCCTTATGCTTGCTCAAGTCGAATTCACCGCCACCCACCAAGGGCAACTTCACCTCCAACACCTTTTCCCCAATCAGGCTACGCGGATTCGTGTCCTCTTTCTCCTCCTGCGCCAGGAGCGGCATACCCACCATAAGGACAACAACCAGGACTATAGAAAAAAACTTATGCTTCAACATTGCAATTTACCTTTCGTTTAGCGAACAATTCCCATCAGGCACCAACATTCCCTATACACTATTTATTCATGACATGCGCAATTTATGGCACTTCGCATCAAACCAGCATTAAGGGGCCCTCAAAATGAGACTGTTTCGACTTTGGGTTATACCATGTTTCATCGTACTGCTACTACCCGGCTGCGTAACAAAGCACCACGTTTACCTCACCTGGCAGGGTGATCCCGGTAGCACCATGACCGTTAACTTTCAGACCGCCGACCCGCTGGATGAGGCCAAAGTCTACTACGACACCATCCCCCACGATGGTGACCCCAACCAATACACCTACAACGCGACTGGGGTATCCCGCCAGATACCGGGTGACAAAGTAGACGGGCGCTGGATACACAATGTAGAACTCACCAATCTGACCCCCGGTCAAACCTACTACTTCTACGCCCAGGGCCTGCGAAACGGCCAAGAACGCCACTTCCAGACCATCCCCAACGATGGCACACCCCTACGTTACGTGGTGGGTGGTGACATGGGCACCCTCCCCGCTGTCAACACGCTCCTCTCCGAAGCCGCGCTCTACGACCCCATGTTTGCCGTAATCGGCGGTGACATCGCCTACGCTAACGGCGACCTCAACAGTGCCTATCTCTGGGATAAATGGATTATCGGCTGGGACAAAAATCTGCGTAAATCCGACGGTGCCATGGTGCCCATGGTCCTTGCCATTGGCAACCACGAGACCAACGACAAAGAAGGCACCCTCGAAGAGCGCGCTCCTTTCTACTTCGGCTATTTTGCCCAGGGCGGTCAAAGCATATTCTCCCGTGCTTTCCCACCCTACCTCACCATTGTTGCCATGGACAGCGGCCATATTACCAACCACGAAGACCAACCCGAATGGTTGGAAGGCATCCTCACCGAAGCCCAAAACCGACCCCATACCATGGCCGTATACCACGTGCCCATGTACCCCAGCCATCGTGACTTCAACGACTCACGCTCTGTAAAAGCACGAGAACTCTGGCAACCCATCTTCGACGATTTCGGCCTGGACGTGGCTTTTGAAAACCATGACCACACCTACAAACGTACCCACCGCATTAAAGCCAACGAACTCGACCCCACAGGCACCCTCTACCTCGGCGATGGCTCCATGGGTATTGTCAAACGCGAAGCGGTCAACAAAGACGCCTGGTACATCCATTCTGCATCCGGCACCTCACATTTCTGGCTCGTCGATGTAGACGGCAATGGCATGCGCTTCCGCGCTGTGGACAAACACGGCAATGTCTTTGACGACACCGCCCTCCCGGCACCCCCAAAGTAATTATTTTTCAGGAGTACCCCGTGTTTGTTTTGATTCCGCCCAGCGAG
>CALAXS010000081.1 GCA_937895305.1 uncultured bacterium | reverse complement strand
CTCATCCACCGCCCGTCCTATTACCATAGCAACAGGAATCTCTTCATAAGACAATGCTTCCTGCTCTATCTCGAATAGCTCAAAAGCCATGGGCGTACCCGTTGGCAGCACAGCAACCGTACGCCTCGCCTGCTTCTCCGGATGCTTATACCCCTGTGGCACCGATGAAACATATAAATCCACATTGCCTACTGGCAACGCAATCTGACAATTCCCTTCCTTATCCGGGCGACCATCGTGGATAGAAATATCTTTACTTAACGCCGTAACCCATCCCCCTTCAAGCCCCACTCCCGTCGCTTTATCCACCATGCGACACTGCACCATTCGCCCCACTTCCATCTCAAAATCTATCCCCTCCGTAACTGCACCATGCTTCACCACCGCCGCCACCTTTGGATGCGCCATATACCGCGGTTCTTCCCCCCCAGTAATCATCATCACTGTATACTGCCCCTCAGGCAATCCACCAACGAAATAACGGCCATATCCCTCTGTTCTAGTTTCCACCGCACCCACCATGCTATTACGATTGGACTGACGTGCATACACCCTACGATTCGCAACAGGTCCGCCCGAGTCCTTCCACTGCACCACCCCAGCGATACCCCCCTCCACATGCAAGGCCAATTCCGCATCCTCCTTCACAGTGCCCTTACGAAAACTGACTTGCGCCGCCGCCAATCCAGGACCCTGCCCTCGAATCCCCATATCCCCAGCCACAGGCACATTGTGCAACACAAAATGCCCGGTACTATCCACAGGTATTTTCATTAAACCAGCACCACGCCCATGACCCATCACCTTGTATCCCATAAATCGCTCAATTGGCATCACCGGATGCTCCATGGGCACCCCTACATACAATATGTCAACTTTCACCAATCCAGGATCGAATCCCGCCGGAACCAATACCTGCCCCATGATCTGCTTCGTCTCATGCATGGTTAGCGGCATGACCTCACCATCCAATGGCCGTTTATGATTCACGAATTTATGCCATACCCCCAACAACCGATCCTGCACCACCGCATACAACGCAAATTCCACTGAGCGACCTTCGTACACCGATATGGCATTAAACTGTATTTCACCAGACGCATCACTCACCTTAGGCTCTTCGTGCAACTTCATATCCCAGCCCGAATTCCCCCCAACCAATCTCTCCGCATCACTTATTCGCTCAGATACCCGTGCATACAAATAAGCTTGTACCCCCTGAACTGTAGCACCCTCTTTATCCACACACTTAAAAAGCAACGTATCTGTACTCTCCGCAACCTCAACAACATCATCAATTGCCGCCGCTGAAACAGTCGCTGCAGCCATTTCCTCCGGCAGCAATGTTTCAGCACTACCCGCTATGTCCTCTTCCATAGACCTCGAAAGCACTTCCATCGTATCAGGTCTAACCTTTGTCCTTTCATAGCTCAATCCTACCCACCCCACCCCCAATAAGAGCAGCACGACCAAGAGAGCCATCACCCCGCCAATCCCCACAGACTCTTTCGCAGTATGACTATACGTACCCGACAATACCTGCCGACCCATCCGCTCCGCTAGAGTGCTCGGTACAGCACACACCCCTTCTTTCGCCAGCATGGCACTCAAGGCAACTCCGGATATAAGCACACCCCGCTTCTTAAACTCCTCCGCCAATAATCCAAGACCCCGCTTAATGCGATTATTCAACGTCGTACGCGGTACCTTAAGCTCTTCTGCCACCTCCCCCTGTGTTTTCCCTGTAAGAAAATGGAGCACTATGGGTGCACGACACTCTTCCGGTAGCGTCACCAAAACATCATCTAGTGGTGTGATTTACGCAGATGGATCATTATTCATAGCAATTTTTGCTCGC
>CALAXS010000080.1 GCA_937895305.1 uncultured bacterium | reverse complement strand
GTTCACAGGTAACGTTGGTAAACACCATCGTATTTGGGAATTCAGGGACACAGATTATCGATAGCCCCGGATTTTTCTTTGAGGGTCCGGATCCCATTCCTTTCCCGCCGGTTGCAAAAACCTTCGCATCGTATTGTTTGATTGAAGGTGGTTGGATTGGCATAGGCAATATCAATTTATTGCCAAAATTTGTTGATGCTGCGAATGATGATTACCGTTTGCTGGGTTCTTCGCCTTGTGTGGATCGTGGCAAGAATACCAGTAGCGCGAACCTGGGCTCCATCGTATTAGATTTTGAGGGAGATGTGCGCGGGTATGATGGCGCAGCGGGTAGCCTGGGCGATGGGTCGGATTATGATATTGGTTTTGACGAGTTTGCAGGTAATGTGCCTGCTGAAGGTGAAGGAGAAGGTGAAGGAACACCTGCTGAGGGTGAAGGTGAGGGAACACCCGCGGAGGGTGAAGGCGAAGGAACACCGGCTGAGGGTGAGGGCGAAGGTGGTCTATTTGTGCCAGTAGTGTTTGTAGACAAATCGAATGTTTCGGGAACCGTGGATGGTCTGTCCTGGGTAACTGCATTTAGGGATATCCAGGTAGCGTTGATATACGCGGGTATTGTGGGTGCTCCAGAGGTGTGGGTCGCCGATGGCGATTATGATGAGTTACGTACGGGTGATGGAGCATTGCAGTTGGAGGATGATGTTGCGTTGTATGGTGGTTTTTCGGGTCCAGGTGATACGCAGTTGTCGGACAGGAATCCGGTGACGAATGTGACGATCATCAATGGCGTGATGTCTGGTGGGGCCGTTACGGCAAGCCATGTGGTAAAGGGTGCTATGAATGCGCGTCTGGACGGGTTTACGATTAGTGGTGGTGGTACGACGCTGATTGGTGGCGGCATGTTGAATGACGGTGGTTCGGATGTGATTACCGGGCTGGTAGTGGCAAATTGTAAATTTACCGGGAATGCTGTGGTGGGTGCGGCTGGTGGTGGTATGGCGAATCTGGGTGCGGCATCATTGGCGGTGCTGAATTGCACGTTTACAGCCAATAGTTCAAATGTCAGCGGGGGCGGGATCTATAACCAGGGTGCCGCGTTGATATTGACCGGGTGTGTGTTTGACACCAATGCCTCGGTGACGGGTGCTGGCTTGTTTATTCAGGAGAGCACATCGGTCAAGGTGACGGGATGTACTTTTGTAAATAATATTTCTTCGGGTTCAGGAGCGGGTATCGCCCTTTTAGGCACATCGCCAAGCATAAGCGGTTGTACGTTTGAAGATAATATAGCTACTGGTGGTGGTGGTGGTTTGTTTAACAATGCATCCTCACCTCGTGTAGCAAGCTGTTTCTTTTACAACAACACGGCGCTGAGCGGTGGTGGTATATCGAATGTGGGTAATCCATTTGGTTTGCCAGAAGATCAATCGAATCCGGTAATTCTGAATTCAGTGTTTGCGGAAAATACGGTCACCCAGTTTGGTGCTGCGGTATTTAATAATGGTGCTGGATCTACGATAAGCAATTGTACGGTATTCGGGAATACGGCGACAGGGGATGGTGCTATTACTAATCTCGATTCAAGTGGCTTGGTAATCAATACGATAGTGCATGGTAATACGGCAACCAATCAGGTGCTTAGTGTGACCAGTACGACGGTGTTGAGTTTTAATAATATTCAGGACGATTCGAGTGGTACGAACATAAGCGTGCTGCCACGTTTTGTGAATGCGGGTGCACGTAATTTCCATCTACAGGGAAATTCACAGTGTATTAATGCGGGTACGAATACCTCGTCAATTGCTTTGGGTAGTGTGCTGGACGATTTCGAGGGCGATACACGTCCATTTAGCACGCAGTATGATATTGGTGCCGATGAGTATGAAGGTGTGATCACAGGTGAGGGTGAAGGCGAAGGAGAGGGCGAAGGAGAGGGCGAAGGCGAGGGCGAGGGAACAGGCGGTGGATTGCCAGCAAATGTGTTGGTTGTAGATAATAATGCCAAGAAGGCCATCAGCGATGGTTTAAGTTGGGCAACAGCATACACAGAGATTCAGGAAGCGCTGGATGCTGCAATTATTATTCCCAATGCGGAGGTGTGGGTAGCCGGGGGTGTGTATGATGAGTTACGTGGCAATGATGGTGCAGTACAGTTGCGCTCGGGTGTTGATTTGTATGGTGGTTTTGCAGGTGGTGAGTTGTTCCGTAATGCGCGCAATATAGCCTTGAACGAAACTACAATTAAGGGCTTTACCAGTAATGGTGGTAGTCCGGCAACGTGGGTGGTGATTGGTGCGAACGATGCTACGATTGATGGGTTTACCATACGTGGTGGTCGTGGTGCTGCGGGTGCAGGGATGGTAAATAACAACGCATCGACAATCATTGCGAATTGTACGTTCAAGAATAACCATGCGGTGAGCTATGGTGGTGGGATGTATAATCTGGGCGGTGCTACGCCGGTGATTAGTAATTGCCTGTTTGAGGATAACTCAGCGGGCCTGGGTGGCGGTGGTATGGCCAATGCTGCCAGTACGGTAACGGTTTTGAATTGTGTATTCAGAAATAATGAATCTGATTTACATGGTGGTGGTGTGTTTAATGATCTGAATGCGGATGTGGACCTGACCGGATGCCGGTTCTGGAAGAACACGTCAGTTAATCAGGGCGGTGGTTTGTATAATGCTGCTGCCAGTACAGTGGATGTCCGGGATAGCAAGTTTATCGAGAATGGTGCAGGTACGCGTGGTGGTGGTATCCACAATCTGGAAACAGCCGAGGTACTGATTTTAAATTGCCTGATAGTGAAGAACACCGCTAATGTACATGGTGGTGGTATTAATAACATGGGCGCATCCCCCACGATTGCGTCCACGACAATATCGGATAACGTAGCTTTGTCGCGCGGTGCCGGGATCTATAATAATAATGATGCATTGCCTGTGATGGTGAATTCCATTGTCTGGAATAATGTTGGTGAGGAGATTGGCAGTAGCGGGGATAATACTGGATTCCTGGCATTCTACAGCACGGTAGAAGGCGGGATTTCCGGTACGGTTATCCTGGTGGCGGATCCGTTGTTTGTAAATCCTGGTGGAAACAATTATAGGCTTTCAACCGGATCGCCGTGTATTGATACGGGCCAGAATTTGGCATCCTTGACCGAGGCTGGTACAGAATTTGATTTTGAAGCGGATAGCCGTGGTTTTGACGGTGCTGCTGGTACCCTTGGTGATGGGTCGGATTATGACCAGGGTTATGATGAATATACGGGTCCCGGGAATGTGGGTGAGGGCGAAGGCGAAGGTGAGGGCCTGATCAGTGGTGAAGGTGAAGGCGAGGGCGAAGGTATCGTGGTCGAGGGTGAAGGCGAAGGCATCGTTGAGGGCGAAGGGGAAGGCCTTATCGAGGGTGAAGGAGAAGGTGTAGTAGAAGGTGAAGGGGAAGGCGTTAGCGAGGGAGAAGGTGAAGGTACACCTGCTGAAGGTGAAGGGGAGAGCGATTATCCCTTTGGTGCAGTGTTGGTAGACAAGAGTAATACCAATGCGTTGCAGGATGGTAAAACGTGGGCGACTGCGTTTGTGGATATTGCACCGGCGATTCAAACGGCACGTATTTTCAGTGTAAACGAGGTTTGGGTGGCACAGGGTGTCTATAATGAGTTCCGTGGTGGCAATGGCGCCTTGGTCATGTGGCAGGGTGTCGCTATCTATGGTGGTTTCGCAGGTTCTGAGACGGCACGAAATTTACGCTCACTTGATCCTACATTGACCGTGATTGATGGTTCCACGTCAGATGGCGGGAGTGCTGCAACGACAGTGGTAAATGGCGCGAACAGTGCGGTTCTGGATACGTTTACCTTGCGTGGTGGTCGTGGGTTTATTGGTGCCGGGATGTATAACTTTGAAGTATCGCCCACAGTTCGGAATTGTGTGTTTACCGATAACCAGGCCTTTGAATATGGCGGGGGTATGTTTAATCTGGGTACAGACGCAAATCCGATCATAACGGGTTGTGTGTTCCGTGCGAATCAGGCGGGTGTGAGTGGCGGTGCCATGAGTAACCAGGAGGCTTCACCTGTGGTTACGGATTGCCTGTTTGAAAACAATCTCTCTGGCGGATCAGGTGGTGCTGTCTTTAGTGCATCGAGTACAGCTCAATTTACAGATTGTACCTTTAATGACAACAATGCAACGACTACAGGCGGTGCGTTTTCCGTATTGGAAGCAGATTGTGTCATCACAGATTGCCTGTTTACTGAGAATGAATCGCTACAGGGCGGTGGCGCCATATTTGTAAACCAGGGCGCACCGCTGATTACGGGTTGTCGATTCTTTGAGAATGTGTGTCAGTCAAGCGGTGGCGCTGTATATAATCTGGGACCGATTGGGGTGGGAATCGCTACGACGCCGTTTTATGTGAATTGTATTTTTGCTGAAAACCAGGCGGTAGATTTTGGTGGCGCTATCTTTAATAATGATGCTGCACCGATAATCAGCAATAGCACGATTTATGGAAACGTGGCGTTGCTGGATGGTGGTGGTGTGAGTAATTTTGAAGCGAATGCACGAATTACAAACAGTATTGTCTGGGGTAACCTGGGTCAGGATATTCACGAGAATCTGAGTTTGACCTTTGTGGATTATTCAGTGGTTGAAGGCAGTGTGGGTGGTGCAGGTAACTTGTTTGTAAATCCACGTCTGGAAGATCCGGCTAATCGTGATTTCCACTTGCGGGATAATTCGCCTTGCCTGGATGCGGGTCGTGATACTTCAGACGCGGCATTTGGTGTGGTGTTGCTGGATATTGAAGGTGATAGTCGTGGTCTGGATGCTGTGGCTGTAGCGCGTGGTGATGGCTCGGATTATGATATTGGTGCAGACGAATTCGTGGGCACAGGCACGGTTGGTGAGGGTGAAGGTGAAGGCGAGGGTCTCTTTGAAGGTGAAGGCGAAGGCCTTGCTGAGGGTGAAGGCGAGGGTGATCCCGCGTGTGGTCTGGGTGGATTGACGTTGACACATCCTGTTAATGGCGCTACGTTGAAGTTGAGCCCTGGAGGTGCGTTGCCCTTTACATCAACGTCATTGGTGGATTGCGATGACGACACGGAAGATGTGGCCTATACGCTGGATACTACGCCTTTTGGCAGTGCGGATGTTTCACCCTATGCGGTAGCACTGGTGAATGGTGCTGGTGTGAGTGTTGGTGCACATACCTTCGAAGCGACAGCAACCGGTCTGGGCGGCGGTGTAGCTACTGTGGCGGATAGTTCCGCAGTGACGGTCGCTTCTGCGTTGTTGGCCGAGGATGCGAATGGAGATGGTTTACCCAATGATCCATTTAGAGTATTGGCTGATACCGGGGATATCTGGTTGGCTTCGCGTACAAATGGTACAACGAGTAAAATATTGATGACAGAGCTGATGCGTTGGAACGGAGCGGATGCGGGTGCCTTGGGCACGGTGATGGTTGCGCTGACGAATCCATTGAGCTTTACGCAGCAGGTCGTGGTGTCGGTAGATGCTTCGATACTGACCTCGGGTGAGATTGGTGTGTTGCTGGTGCGTTGGGCTCCGGATTTGGTTACGCTGGTGGGTCTGGCGGATGCGGGTGATGTAGCCACAGAGCCTTCAGGTGGATTGTTAAGCGGTGCGGGCTATGCAGAAGTGAGTCTGCTAGTAAGTTCGGATGGCGGTACCACCTATAGTGAAATTGATGATGCGCGTTTGGCCAGTTCACCCGTTTCCATCCGATTCGAAGGGATTGTGGCAAAGGCCGCTTCGGTAGAGGTCTTCAGCCATCCCAGTGACGTGTCGGACGATGCGACCAATGGATTGTCTATTGATATACCGTCGGGTATCTGGACCAAGGATGATGTGCAGAATGTGCGTAAGCGTCCGGGTGCGGTTGAAGCGGAATTGACAGGGCTGTCCATTGTAGCGGCCTACCATGATTCGCCGGATGATTCGGTCATCAGGGTTACACCAGCGCAGTATGTGTATGGTGATATTCAGTTGGGCGATACCGCGGAGGGTACCTTTGTGGTGACCAATGTGGGTGGTGGTGTGTTACAGGGTAGTGCTTCGGCAAGTGGCGCGTTTAGCATAGTTAAAGGTAAAAACTATTCGCTGACGCCGGGTCAGACCCATGAGGTGGTAATTAAATTTACACCTACAGATACCGTGGACTATCAGCGGGATATTCAATTCACAGGTGGGGATGGTGCAACGCGCACAGTGTTTGGAACAGGTATCCCTGCAAAGGTAGTGAATATCCTGGGTTGTGGTGTGGGTGAGGGCGCTGGTGGTACACAGGGTGGCAATGCGGTTGTATTAATACTGAGTGTACTGGGCTTGCTGATAGCCCGTAGACGGCCCCGGGTTTCGTAGCCTGGTTTAATTGAACTTTGTTGACGCCTCCACTGCATTGTGGGGGCGTTTTTTTTATTGGGGTAGGGAAAGGGGATAGTTTCTGCAAGAAGGGTGTGTTTATGGGTTGGCTTGATAGCGTTTAGCTGGGGTCTCGTATTGTTTTTTCGACAAATTACACTAGAGCATTTTAACAAATTATAGATACGAATCTGCTTGTTGTGGCATCGGTTGGCTGCGTCACAAAAACTCACCGTAGCCTGCTATGCCTCCGTTTTTGTTTCTTGCCAACCTTGTCCTCACTGACGCAGCTCCGTATCTATAATTTGTTAAAGCGCTCTAGCGCTATAGCTGTGACAGGGATAGGAAGCAATTCGATATTGGTTTTATACCCTGCTGTTAGCGGAAGCGTTGGGTGCCGAGGATGAATCGAATGATTTGTTTCTTGTCTTCTTTGGTGAGTCCAGGGAGGAACCAGACTGCGGGGAGGTAGAGCATGGAATAGAGTATGCCAGTGGCACCTACTTCGAGGAGTGCGGGCCAACGAGTAAGTCCGATAGGGAGCTGGAGCGTATCCCACCCGTAACGGATGAGCCAGGAGAAGAGGGGCGCGCAAAGTAGGGGTAGAGAAACTTTGTTGAAGGGGGCGAGAAGGGAGATCTTAAAAAATCGATTGGAGAGGAGGAGGAAGAAAAGAGAACCGATGGCCAGGGCTATGGGCCAGGTAGCAACCCATTTGGGATTTAATTGGGCACGGTCCATAACGCCGTCCATACCGAATGCACCGAAAGAGGTAAGGGCGATGATAAAAAGGAGGACAGTGAAGCCTTGGTATAAGATTTCGCGCAAAGGCATCCCTGCGCCACGCAGCATAGAGGTACCGGGCCCGGTGAGGGTGTGGAAAAAACAGCCCACGGAAAAAACAGACATAGAATAAGCGGCGAAAGCTTCAAATTTTTCGTCAATAACGAAGCGCATCACGGGGGTAGCATGGAAGACCATGTAGGCGAAGATCCATACGCTACCAAGCGCGGTGAAGCGCATGGATGCAGCGTAGATGCGTGCAATGTCTTTGTGCTTGTCCCGGGAGAGAAGATCGGCGGAGGCAGGAGCGAGCGCACCGAAGCCCTGGTGCGCTACGCCTTGTGCCCGTTGCACAAACCGTCGTGCGAGTCCATAGAGTCCGACGAATGCATCACCGTAGAGCTTCATAAAAAGTACGATGTCGAAGGTGGAGACCATTAGGGCGACAACGCCGAGGATCTGCATCTTACTGCCGAGAATGCCCATCTCCTTGAGGCAGTAGAGACGTGCGTTAAGGGGATTAATGTGAAGCTCGGGACGTATTTTTTTAACGACGATGAAGTGCAGGAGCGTGGTGAAGAGGAGTCCGGTGGCGTAGGTGAATGTGACGGCACGTATGCCGAAACCAAGGTTGAGAAGGATGATAGTGGCGATGAATTCAAAGGTAAGTACAGCGACCAGGATGTAATTTTTAATGTCGAGGCGTTGTAACCCGGTGAGGACGGCACCGTATACGTTAAACATCATCATAAACGCCGTGGTGATACCCACACCGATGAGTACAAAGGTAGCATCAGCCAGATTGGCTGGCTGGATATCAAAGAAGTGGAGCATGTCCTCGGACCATAGGAGCAGTACGGTGAGGATGATGCCAGCGATAAGTGTACCCATGGCCATGCCGGTGGAGAGGAGGTGGGAGAGGTGGGTGTAATCTTTTTTAACGTGGTATTGCGCGGTGAATTTCACAAAGGCGTTGGCGATGCCAAAGTTGTAGATGGAGAAGTAGGACATGATGGCAAAGGCAAAGATCCACAGTCCGTAGCCGTCTTTGTTGAGAAAGTGGAAGAGGACCATCATGCGGGTCAGGTTGATGGCCTGTCCCCAGAACCATGCGATCATGTTGGCGCGGGTATTGCGCCGTATTTTGTCTCCGGTGCTTTCAGCCATGGAGGTACTGCTAGTCCTTGTCTTGGTTCAGGTCGTGGAGGATGCGGTTGTGGATAGTGGTTGCTGCGGCATCCCAGGTCCAGTGGTTCTTAGCGAATTGGTGGGCTGCCTGGCCCATCTGCTGTAGTTTATCAGGATCAGCGAGCATTTTGTTAAAGGTTTCTGAAAGGAGGTCGGGCTCATATTCGGCGACATGGTACCCGGTAATGCCGTCCTGAACAGTTTCGGTGAAGGCGTATT
>CALAXS010000079.1 GCA_937895305.1 uncultured bacterium | reverse complement strand
AATACCCCGAAAACGATTCCCCATGATGAGACCCAGATTATTATCCCCATACTTAATGGTTTTCTTCAATCCATCACGAATCACCGACAACGGCTGGGCTTCACCATCCAGATATATCTGAACACCATCCGCACGACTCGATCCATCATAGCTAATCACCACGTGGGTCCAGGTGTCCAGGGCCAACACCGACTCAGTCTGTACCCGAATCGCATTGCCCGGCCAAAAGTGAACCAGGCTGAATGTAGGCTTGCCATCCTGCAACAACAACTCATAGCCCCGGCTACCAGCGTCTGTCTCGCCCTTGCTCCGGTGAAACACCACCGTATGCGGCACATGGCGATCGGTCTTCATCCACATCGCAAAGCTGAATGTATCCGTCCGCTCAAACTGGGCCACAGGCTTGGCATCAAATCCATCTTCACCCTTGAGCAATAAAGCCTGACCCACAACACCCTCACCAAACTCAGGCCCCATGGTTAACGTTGCCTTGGCCTCGCCCACCGCAGGCTCAATCACATTGTCCTTCACTTCGTCAAAGCTGTAATGCACCACAGGCACAGCTGCTTCAGTGCTTTTCTCCTCAGCCTTATCCCAGGCAGTAAAATATTCCTCAGCCTGTTCCACCACCGTTGCTAACACAGATTCCTTCCGTGCAATCATCTCCACCAGTTTCGCGTGCTTCTCTTGCTCATCATCCTTGTACAAATACATGCTCGGCGATGGCACCGCATTCGTAAAATGCGAATAGAGCCCTGATTCATCGATGTTATTAAAAAATGCCGAGAGACTATAAAAGTCTTTCATAAAGACCGGATCGAACTTATGGTCATGGCACTGGGCACACTCCAGCGTCAGCCCCAAAAACGCCGTGCCAAAGGTTGTGGTTCGATCCGACACATACTCCACCCGCCACTCCTCATTAACGCTGCCTCCCTCATTGGTCTGTCGATGCAACCGATTAAACCCAGTCGCCAAACGCTGGTCCTGCGTCGCATCAGGCAACAAATCCCCCGCCACCTGATCCCGCACAAATTCATCAAAAGGCATATTGTCATTGAACGCACGAATCACCCAATCCCGCCATGGCCACATGTTGCTGTTTACATCCGACTGATACCCGAATGTATCCGCATACCGCGCCGCATCCAGCCAATCCAGTGCCATCCGCTCTCCATACGCATCATCCGCCAGGAAACGATCCACCACGCGCTCGTAGGCACCAGCATCACCATCCGCCACAAAAGCATCAATTTCATCCAGCGTGGGAGGGAGGCCCCGCAAGTCAAAGCTCAACCGGCGAATCAGCGTTTCCTTATCCGCGATACCAGACGGCGCAAGTCCATCCCGCTCCAACCGCGCTACAATGAAATTATCAATGGCATTGGTGCCCCACGCAGAATCTGCTACTGCCGGCACCTCCGGTGCAGTCACCGGACGAAACGACCAATGCTTGCTATACACCGCTCCCTCATCAATCCATGTCTTGATCGTCGCAATCTCCTCCGCCGTCAACTGCACATCCGTCTCCTCCGGCGGCATGCGATCATCCATATCCTCCGTCACCAGGCGCTGGTAAAATTCACTCGCCGCCCCATCCCCAACCACGATCACCTCCTCAGTATACTTGGCCTCACCCAGATCCATCCGAAAGTCCGCCTTGCGCGCATGCTCATCCGGGCCATGACAGGTAAAGCACTTATCCGATAAAATGGGTCGTACATCCTGCGCAAAATCCACCGCCTGTGCATGAAATCCCCCCATCACAAGACAGCCCAAAATAATACTTGTTCGTACTCGATTCACAACGATACTCCTAAAGCAAAGAACGTACCCCACAGTATAGCCCATAATACACGAGATTTCCCCCCTGTCATTCTTGTATCTCCAGCGCTGGCTATGCACAATGTCACTCCACAGGAGAGTACCCCCAATGTTACCCGAATCACCACCACCACCCACTGTACATAAAGGCTTTGTCGGCTTCGGCTTCGGGGCCATCCAGGCCGGACTCTTTCTATACGAAGCCCACCGCTCCCAGAACTTCAGTTCCCTTGCCGTTGCTGATGTAGACAAAGAACTTATCCACGCACTCCGCGCCAATATGGGCTTCTATACCGTTAATATCGCCCACGCCACCCACATCGAATCGGTTGTGGTGGGTCCCATTCAGATTTTTGACACCACAAACCCCGATGAACACCCTGCACTTGTCGAAGCCATCACCCAGGCCAGTGAAATAGCAACCGCTGTACCCAGCGTGAAGCTCTACACCGCAGGTGGTGCAAGCAGTATCGCCAGTCTGCTAGCCCAAGGGCTCACCCCGGACACCCTCGTCTATACCGCAGAGAATGATACCCGCGCTGCCGAAAAGCTCCAGGCCGCAGTGGGTGCCAAAGCACAATTCGTCAACACCGTTATCGGTAAAATGTCCCGTATCGTCACCGACCCCGAAGAAATGGAAGTCAAGAAGCTCACGCCCATTTGTCCCGGCCTCGACCGTGCATTCCTCGTCGAGTCCTTCAACCAAATCTACATTTCAGATACCTGCAACTTGCCACGGGGTCTCCAGATCTTTGAAGAACAACCTGATCTCGACCCCTTCGAAGAACTGAAGCTTTACGGGCACAACGCAATTCACGCTACAGCAGCCTACATCGGTCAGGCACTCGGTTGTCCTGATATGGCGACCATGCCCACCATCCATAATCTCATGCCCTTCCTGCGCAACATTCTCCAATATGAACTGGGCACTGCACTCCTCAAGCGCTACCCCCATACCGGTCATCCTTTCACTACCGACGGGATTCATGCTTATGTAGACGATCTTCTTCAACGCATCGTGAACCCCTATCTCGACGACACCATGGAACGCGTGGGTCGCGATCCCGAACGCAAACTCGGTTGGAACGACCGCCTCATTGGTGCCCTGCGTATGTGCCAGGCAGAAAAAGTCCCCGCTCATGGCCTTGGCATAGGCATAGCACTGGCGGTACAAAACTTCGCCCATGACCATACAGACAGCACGACTCTGCTCAACGAACTTTGGGCCCAGGATGCCCCGGACACCCGGGAGCAAGAACAGATTCTCGCTGCCATCGCCCAAGCCGCCAAGCAAATCGAAGAAGGGACTTTAGACGATCTCATTGCACGTATTACGACCAAGTAGGCATAATTCTGTGTAGTATTGTTTCTCGTTCCCAAGCTCTGCTTGGGAATGCATACCCCGGAGCTCTGCTCCGGAAAACGGACGCGGAATGACAAAAGGGAACACCCCGTGCAAGACCAGCTATTCAATGAAATCCTCATGGCCCGACAACGGGTCTATGCTGCTGGTCAACCCACGCCCCTGCAACAGCTCACGGGTCTGCCCGTCGATGCAGAGATTTTCCTGAAGCGCGAAGACCTCTCCACCATTCATTCCTACAAGTGGCGCGGTGCTTACAATCGCATGGCCCTGCTGAGTCCTGAAGAACGGGCAAAAGGTGTGGTGTGCGCTTCCGCCGGGAACCACGCCCAGGGTGTGGCCCTCGCTGCCGCAGCACTTGAGACCCACGCGCAAATCTTTATGCCCGAATCCACGCCCAACATGAAACAGGAATCCGTCGCACTCCATGGTGGCGACCATGTCGACATTGTCCTGACAGGCGACTCCTACTCCGATGCTGCTGCCGCCGCCCAGATTTACCTGAAAGAATCCGGACGCACCTATATCCATGCCTATGACGACCTGGCTACCATGGGTGGGCAAGGCACCATGGCCGACGAAATCGTCATGTCCGGTAAAGGCCCTTTCGACGTAGCCTACCTCCAGATTGGCGGTGGCGGTATGGCCGCTTCGGTCGCCTGCTGGCTCAAACGATACTATCCCCAAGTTCACATTGTCGGTGTGGAAGGGGTGGATCAATGCTCCATGTGGGCCGCCATCCAGGCAGACCACCCCGTCACCCTGGATTATGTAGATGTCTTTTGCGATGGTACCGCCGTGAAACGTGCGGGTGACCTCACCTTCCCCCTCTGTCGCGAACTTATCGACGAATTTATCACCGTCACCAACGAAGAAGTTGCCGCTGCAATTGAATACCTCTGGAAGTCCCGCCGCTGCATCCCTGAACCAGCAGGGGCCATGGGCATTGCAGGGCTGCTCAAGCAAGCAGATCAGGTCCGGGGGAAACGCTGCCTCACCATTTTATGCGGGGCAAATGTAGATTTTGACCAGCTCGCCTGGATTGCCCACCACGCGGGTATTGGTGCCGCGCGGCGGAAATATTACCGCCTGGAAATGTCCGAGCACCCCGGTGGATTGCGTCACTTGCTCGACTGCATTCTCGAGGGGATCAACATCATCGAAGTGCAATACGGTAAAACTGAAGAAAAACATGCCTGGCCGGTAATCGGTTTTGAAGCTTCGCCCATGACCCTCGACCTCCTCGACAAACGCCTTACGGAGCACAAGGTGCCCCACGAAGACGTCACCTCCCAGGCCGATGTGGAATTCCGCATCATCAACTACGAGCCCCACCTTTTTCAGCGGCCCTACTTCATCACCTTTGAATTTCCAGAGCGGGCCGGGGCACTCAAGGACTTCCTCCACTCCTTTGAAAACATCGCCAACATCTGTTACTTCAACTACACCTATTCCGGTGAGCATGTAGGCCGTGCACTCATTGGTTTTGAGTTTGAAAGTGATGCGCGTAAAGATGAATTTATGGACTTGCTCGCGTCGTCCAATCACACCTATCGTCCTCTGGACGAGCATGTAATTGAGCGTATGCTATAACGTGCTTTATCGACGTTGTTTCAGTCTTGGATACACACGCGTTCCATAAAAGAGCGTTCCCAGAGTGCCGCACACCAAAAAGAATAAACCGGCCCACCCGCTGCCCACACCCAACATCCGTACTGCATACTGCGAAGGATTCACCGGGTTATAGTAGACAACAACCTGGCCGGAAGGGCCCCCGGCCCCATTGGGTAAACTACTCGTTAAAGCGGTCATGTAAGATTCAGACGATGCTCCGGTAGTGTTTTTACGAACAGCCCCTGACTTTGCCCGGGATGCATCCGGCACCGCTTCATCCAGTGCATTCGCCAAGGTTGCATAATCCTTGTTTCGTCCAGCAGTCTTCAATTCATCCGGCACATCGCTTTCCTCCTTATACCGCGCTGTTTCACGCAACAAGGTCTCCGGCGCTTCTTCCAGTGAAGTCATACCCTTCCGCGCCAATACCGTCCGAATCTCCTCGGGAACATCAGCAAAGGTCAACATGCCCTGCGCGGCCAGACGATCCCGAATGCGTTTTGGCAAGGCACCCATGACCCACTGCGACATACGACTCAAGGTCTTTTCCCCGCGATACACCACCCCCTTCACTGAATAACGGAATTGCACATGAAGCGTCGACCCCGGGCTTATCGCTGAAGCCGATGCTGTAGAAGCACTACGCACCCCGGTGATATGGGCTGTCGTTTTTTTCCAGGTGCCCAACGAAAGCCCCACCAGACACACCACCCCGGAACTGATTGTGAACACTATCAGCACTATGAGAACCCATTCCGGGAATTGGAAGCGAATATGTTTGTTTCGCTGATGAAGCCCCATCCTCAGCACTCCTTCGTGTCGGAGTATAACACAGTACCGAAGGGCCTAGAGCCGTATGATGGGTGCCTTGATAGCTTCTGCCGCTACACCCACATCCTCGCGACACGTAAACAGAATAACCTGATACGTATGCGCAATCTCCTCCAGCAAGCCCATGGTCAATGCCAGGCGCTTGTCATCATAATTCGCGAAAGGATCATCCAGCAGCATGGGCGCTGCTTCACCCGCATCACTGATGCTCTGCAACAACGACAGGCGCAACGCCAGATACACCTGATCCACCGTCCCCTTGCTTAAGGTGCGCTCAGGATTTTCATTCAGGATATTCGTCTCAGGAATACGCACACTTATATTCATGTCCCGGTTAATCAATAATTCATCATAGGCACCATCCGTAATCTTCGACAGATGGATACTCGCGCTCTCCGCCAGTTTCGGCGCTATCCGGGCATGCTTGTCCCGCGCAATATCCTCGATCAACGCCATGGCATAGGTCGTCGCCTCCATCTCAAACTCCAGGTCCGCCTCACGCCCCTCAATCAACGCCAGCTCCTCCTCAATCTCCGTCATACTGCGCCCGCCCGCACCACGCTCCGTCATCGCAATATGCAACGCATGCTCCTCCTTCAACTTCTCATCAATCATCCGCGCAACCTGCGCCAACTCCGCCTTCAACTGCTCCCGTGTCTTGTCGGTCAAAGCTGATAATTCCTCCCCACCCGCACACGCCTCTCGTAACGACTGCAAATCCTCATCCTTCAACACCGCCTGAAGCTGTTCCTCCAACGTACTCCGCTTCGCCCACATCTCCTGATACTCTTTCGCCTGCTCAGACTTGCTATACCACTGCTCCAGCGATTCCACCCCCGCCTGTTTCAATAACGCATGCAAGGCCGCCTCACCCTCTTTCACCGCACCCTGCGCATCCTCAATCTTTTTCGTTAACTCCTGAGAGCGTTCCTGCAACAACTCCACCCGACCACGATGTTCACGGTGCCGCGCCAACCGTTTCCTGAACGCACGCAGCGCACTCTCCGTCGTCTCATGGCGTCTTTCATCCGCAAAGCCGAAGTCCCGTAAACTACGCCGAATCCCCTCCTCCTCCACGGCCAGTTTTTCAGCACATTCCCCATGGGCTTCCTGCAAGCGAAGCACCTCGGCTTCATGCTTTTCCAGCACATTCCGGCACTCTGTCACATGACGCTTCGCTTCACGATACTCCTGATACCGCGATATGGCACGGCTCGCCGAACGTTCCACATCCTCCTCCTGCTCCACCCGTTCATCCACCGCAGAAAAAGTCTCGTCAAAGCGCTCCAGCATCATGGCAACACGCTCCTGCGACTCCACCGCTTTGCCTTCCTGATTTTGCATTGCAAAGATTCGCGCTGACAACTCTGCGCTGGCCTCACGATAACTGTCATACCGCGCTTCCAGATCACGCAAAGTCTCACACCCGGACCGCTCAAGTAAATCCTCAATCCGCGTCGACCCATCCTCAGCCCCCTCACCCATAGAGGCCAGCGATGCTTCCAGCGCCTCCAATTCCACCGTTATCCCTTTCAATACCATCCGTGAACGCACCATCATAAATCCGAAATACAACAACGCAACAAGCACTACACCACCCGCAACCAAAATACCCTGCACCGGCCGGGAATAATACCAGGCACCCAATATGGGCAACGCCAGGCCAAGGACCCCTGTTAATATCGTGAAGCCCGGCAAGCGATCCCGCAGTTCATCCCGCGTCGTTTGTACCGCCTGCAACTGCGTACCTTGTAGATTTAGCTGCTCCTTTAACACCCGCTTGTTCAACTCATACTGGCGCGCCATGTCCGGGAATTCAGGTATATCCTTGAACAATTGATGGTTTTCTGCAATCGCACGCCGCCGATCATCCACATCCTCCCGCGACTCCTCAAACCCGCGCAACTCTTCATCCCGCGATTTCTGCGCCACACTAAACGAACTCGCCAACTGACGAATATATTCCACCGGGTCTGGACCAACCTTTGTATAATCCGGTAACGCCCCTTCCCGCTCCTGCGCCTCCGCCAGACGCTGCACCGCCTGTTCCAACAGTCCCTGTGTTTCCTCCAGACGCTCCTGCAAGCGCCGGGTCTCCTCATTCAACGCGGTGAATGCATGCTCCGTTTCTTCCGGCAAATCCTGTGCATGCTGTACACCATCCGCCTCCAGATGCCGCCGCTCCGACTCCTCCTGCTGCTCCACATCCTGCAACTCAGAACGCAACCGTACAAGCTCCTCCTCCAACTTCACCACCGCATCCTCCGCGCCCTTCACTGTATCCCCCAGCGCTAACGGAAACTCACGTACAGCACCCAGGGCAAAACAATGCTCCGTCGCAGAATCTATACGGTTTACCAGACTCTCCGCATTCCGCAACCGTTCATGCCGCTCATGGGCCTCAATTGTGTGCAGATCCTCCTCAATCCCCAGCCGCTCCTGTCGCATCCCCTTCAACTCCTCCAGCAGCTCATGGCGCTGCTCTGCCAACGCCTCGATAGCGCTCAATACCTCCGCCCCGTGTCGTTGCTCCTCCAGTAATTCATGCTTGCGAATTCGAGTCATAGGCAACGGCTTGGTGCGCGCCGTCTTCTGACCGATATTTACCAGCCGCTGTGTTAATCGCTTCAGCGTGGCATCCGCACTACCCGAATCCGAACCACTATCCGCCAACGACAACAACTTCTCCCGAATCTGGTTCAACGCATCCTTATCCCCCAAATCCTCCAGACTGAAATGACTAATCGTCGCCGTATTTAAAAACACTTCCTTGCTCAGCCCCAGATGAGTCTGTGCAAAATTCAGCTCTCGGTTCCGCAACAGATCAAACTCACCCGTAATATCCCGTGCATTTGTCCGGTCATAGACCTGCACCGACTCCCGCTTCCGATCAAAATTACGCGTGACCTCTATCTCCGTCCCGTCATTCAATTCATAGACCAGCGACCCCCCAT
>CALAXS010000078.1 GCA_937895305.1 uncultured bacterium | reverse complement strand
AATATACTATCTTTTATATAGAGACAATAATAATTTCAACTACAATATGTTGTGTTTATTGGGCCAAATGCCCCGTTCGGAATCAAAAATCGGAGACATCTATATGTTGTATTTATTGTACTTTGCCTTTTTCACATTGAACAATACTGGTATAGCCCCCCCAATCGCTACACTGCCCCTCAATTGGTCCAGCAGCATCAAGGGGCATTCAATTACTTACCGTTCGGTTGGATTGGATCCAACCCCTTAATAATAGTATACTTGCGAAGGTGCGGCAGGAATGAAAGGCCGCTAAACTTTGAAGCATAAGGTGGTGACAATGGAAATTTTTGTGCCCAAAGAGGCCCCTGCAGGTGAATCCCGTGTGCCCATTTTACCTGAGACCATAGTAAAACTGGTCAAACGTGGTGCCACAATTACCGTGGAAACGGGAATTGGCGCATCCCTGGGATTAAAAGACGAGGCCTATGAAAAGGCAGGAGCTGCACTCAGTGGCGACCGTGCGGGGAATCTGGCCAGTGCTGACCTCGTGCTGCGCTTGAACAAACCCAGCCCGGACGAAGTACGTACCATGAAAAAAGGGGCCATCCACGCCAGTATGCTGGATCCCTTTTTCGAGCCTGAACTGGTAGACACCTTCGCTGATGCCGGCGTGAGCTGTATCGCTATGGAGATGATACCCCGGACAACGCTCGCACAAAAAATGGATGTCCTTAGTTCCCAGGCTAACCTGGCGGGATACGTCGCGGTGCTCAAAGGGGCCGATCTCCTCGACATCGCCATGCCCATGATGATGACCCCGGCGGGTACACTCAAACCCGCCCGCGTCTTTATTATTGGCGTGGGGGTTGCCGGGCTTCAGGCCATCGCGACCGCCAAACGACTCGGTGCACGCGTAGAAGCCTTCGATACCCGGCCCGTGGTAGAAGAGCAAGTCCACTCCCTGGGTGCGAAATTTGTTAAAATTGATCTCGGTGAAATGGGCCAGACCAAAGATGGTTATGCCCTCGAACTTACTGACGAACAAAAAGTGTTGCAGCAGGAAGCCATGGCCAAGGTGGTCGCACAATCCGACATCGTAATTACCACCGCCCAGCTCTTCGGTCGCAAGGCACCCCGGATCGTTAGCGAAGAAATGGTGAAATCCATGCGGCCCGGTGCGGTGATTGTTGACCTGGCCGCAGAAACAGGCGGTAATGTTGCGGGCTCAATTCCTGGTCAGACTGTGGACGTGAATGGCGTAAAAATTCTGGGTGCAGACAATATGCCCGGTGAAGTCCCCACCCACGCCAGCCAGATGTACTCCGCCAACCTCGCTCATCTCGTAGAACATTTCTGGGATGACGAAGCCAAGACTATGCACCTCAATCTGGAAGACGAAATTATGGATGGCTGTCTCATCGTTCACGACGGTGAACTGCGCAATGCCATGCTCAAGAAAGCGAGGGAGAACCAGTAATGGAAGTCATGATTTTATTGTTGTTGGCCTTTGTACTGGCCATCTTTCTCGGTTTCGAGTTAATCACCAAAGTGCCATCCCAACTTCATACCCCGCTTATGTCCGGGGCCAATGCGATTTCCGGTATCACCATTGTGGGGGCACTGCTCGCAGCAGGCACCGCAACAGGTGGCACCACAGGAACCATACTCGGTGTTCTCGCCGTAGTCTGCGCCTCCATCAATGTGGTCGGTGGTTACCTCGTAACCAACCGCATGCTTTCCATGTTTAAAACCAAAAAGGAGAGCAAATAATGTCTATGCTCATTCCTTTAGCTTATAT
>CALAXS010000077.1 GCA_937895305.1 uncultured bacterium | reverse complement strand
CATAACAGTATGTTACTGCGCCGGGGGAACAGCCTTCTCATCTTATCTCTTGGCCTCATTGACTCAAACTGGGGATGGGTGAGCTCCCCCACCCCCTAGTTGCGGTTAAATCCGGCAGTAGCTTATACTATGGGATTCGAGTCTGAATAAAAATATTTATGCCAAACAGAGGAGTTTACCCCCCATGGCTGTTGCACTTGAAACTATTCCTGCGATTGATACGACGTTACCGTACAAGGTAGCGGACATGAGCCTGGCCGAATGGGGCCGTAAGGAACTGGACATTGCCGAGGTAGAGATGCCGGGCCTCATGGCCATCCGTGCGCGGTATGCGCCGGATCAGCCCCTCAAGGGCGCGGTCATTATGGGTTCCTTGCACATGACGATTCAGACGGCGGTGCTGATTGAGACGTTGACGGCCCTGGGCGCGGATGTGCGCTGGGCGAGCTGCAATATCTTCTCGACCCAGGACCACGCTGCTGCGGCCATTGCTGCGACGGGTGTTCCGGTCTTTGCCTGGAAGGGTGAGACGCTGGAAGAATACTGGTGGTGTACCTACCAGGCCATGCTTTTCCCCGACGGTGCCACATTGAACATGATTGTGGACGATGGTGGTGACGCGACTTTGCTCATCCACCGTGGCGTGGATTTCGAGAAGCACTTTAACGAACACGGCTCCCTGCCCGAAATTTGCACCGATAACGCGGAAATCAAGGTGGTGGATACGCTGCTGCACAAGGTCCACGGGGAAGACCCCATGCGCTGGCACAAGACCATGGATACGTGGATTGGCGTTTCCGAGGAAACGACCACGGGCGTGCACCGTCTTTATCACATGATGAAAGAGGGCACCCTCAAGACCCGCGCCATGAACGTAAATGACTCCGTGACCAAGTCCAAGTTCGATAACCTCTATGGTTGCCGCGAGTCGCTGGCTGATGGCATCAAGCGCGCTACCGACGTGATGGTGGCCGGTAAGGTGACGGTTGTTGCGGGGTATGGCGATGTAGGTAAGGGCTGTGCTGCTGCGATGAAGGGTCTGGGTTCACGGGTTATTGTGACCGAGATTGACCCTATCTGCGCGTTGCAGGCGTCCATGGAAGGCTTCGAAGTCACCACCATGGCAGAAGCTGCGCCCCAGGGCGACATCTTTGTAACGACCACAGGCTGTGCCGACGTGATTTGTATCGATCACATGCGCGCCATGAAGAACGACGCAATCGTTTGTAACATCGGTCATTTCGATTCCGAGATTCAGGTGGCAAAGCTGGAAGCCGAGCCGGGCATCAAGCAGATTGAAATTAAGCCCCAGGTAGACAAATACACCTTCAGCGATGGCCACGGGATTATCCTGTTGGCGCAGGGTCGTCTGGTGAATCTGGGTTGTGCCACCGGGCACCCCTCCTTCGTCATGTCCAACAGCTTCGCGAACCAGACCCTGGCACAGATTGCTCTCTACTGCGAAACCGAGAAATACGAAATCGGCAAGGTCTATACCCTGCCCAAGATTCTCGACGAAGAAGTGGCCCGCCTCCACCTGGGAAAACTGGGTGTGAAGCTCGATACGCTGAGCAAGGAACAGTCCGACTACATGGGTATTCCCGTGGAAGGCCCCTACAAGCCGGAGCACTATCGCTACTAAGCGAAATTAGGCATTAAACAAAAAGCCTCCCCAATACCGGGGAGGCTTTTTTTAGTTATCGCGGATTGGCCTATGCGTCATCGCCCTCTTCGAAAATATCCTCATCGTCGTCATCATCCTCATCGTCCCCATCCCCGGGGCCCAGGATAGATGCGTCTTGTGCGGCGGAATCCATAACGTCGTCTGCTGCGAAGATGGGACAGCCCACGCGCACGGCAATGGCGATACCGTCACTGGGCCGCGTGTCGATACGCAGCACTTGCTCCACAGCACCCTGGGCATTGTATTGCTCCATGTTGAGGTGGGCGAAGAAGGTGTCATTCTCCAGACGATAGATGGTAACCGACTTTAGTTCGGCACGAAGGCCCGTGAAGATATTCTTCATGAGGTCGTGGGTCATGGGCCGTGCAGTTTTCTCGCCCATGATACCCACCTGGATAGCACTCGCTTCCGGGATACCCACCAGAATAGGCAGGACCCGGGACTCATGACGCAGCAACACCAGGGGATAGGCGTTTTCGTCGGCTTGGCTCACACCCAGTACTTCTAACTCAACCATGGAAGACTCCGTACTAAAGGTTCAAAAAAATTATAAAAGACGAAATATAAAGGGATAGCGATAATGCAGCCCGTCATTGGCCTTGATTGCACCGATGATGGAACAAATTAGGGCAAA
>CALAXS010000076.1 GCA_937895305.1 uncultured bacterium | reverse complement strand
CCCAGCCCCAGCACCAGGGCAAGTGCGCCCACAGTAAAGTATTGCTTAATGGTATATATCATGAATAATTCCTTTCTCGAATTCACTTGAACAGAACACCCGCCCGGTGCCCGAATACGTTGCATTCTAGCAAAGCTATACACGAACACCAAGTTTACATTTTACCAGTCTCATAGCCACTAAATCCCCATAGAGCCATAATTGCACCCCGCTAGTACTTACTGATACAATTTGACCATTCAATGAAAGGGAACTCAGCCATGCTTCGTACTATTCGATGGTGGATCATTTTAGCGTTGCTTATACCTGGCCTCTTGGGCGGATGCGTCCGCGCAGCACGGGATACTACAGGTTTTGCAAGCGAGCAGAAACTAACCGTTGAAATTCCCTTTGAAGAAGCCTGGCAAGGGGTTAAAGCCACGCTGCAAGAGCAGGAACTGGAATTGTATACACGGGATAAGCGGGGCACCTTTGTGGCTTATACCAAGCAACGCAAGCGTATTGTACCCCAGCGGGTGAAATACACCATACTAATGGATGCCGTCTCTGAAAATGAGACCACTATTCATGTAGAAGCCATACAACAGGCTTACGGCGTTACTGTGCTTACCTATCCCGATTGGCATGACCGCAAAGCCAAGGGGGACAACGGCGCAGAGGAACTGGCCAACGCCCTCCTTGTGAAATTAGCAGAAGCCCCAGCCAGCAATTAGTCCTTTAAAACCGTTCTACATCGTATACGCAGTACGCAGCACCAGAATTTATTGAAATTCGCAGTAGCTTTTCTTCTGTAAACTAACGATGAAAAACAATAAAAACCCGTATCATTTGCCTCCTTTCCAAATCTGGTGGTATAATTGGTCAGAGACTAGAACGCTTTAAACCGGCAGGAGGAAACCCTGGATGCTCTCGTTAATCGAGGTAAAATGCCCACACTGTGGCGCACAAGGTCAGATTATGCTACCACCACTCGGCGCAATTATTGTCGGGCCATGCCCGGAATGTGAAGAAGTGGTCGTCGTGTTCTGTGGTCGGGTAATGGCACTGGACAAAGAAATCATGGCCAACGGCGCGACCGTAGAGAAAAAAGAGCACCTCCTTGATGTACTGGGCTTCTTCCTCGAAGATCGCGTGGATCGCCTTTTCGCACCCAAAGAAGAGACCCCATCAAAGAACCTGACGGATAATCTTGGCGAGCACGATCCAGAAACTGCAGGGCAACTCGAACCCGGCAGGATCCATATCACAGGTCAAGAGCAAGAAGTATCACAACAGATTAGCCCCGAAGAAATACAATCCTTTGTTAATCTCGATCTCAAGATGCTGGACAACAACGAATACTTTAAGAGCATATTCGGTAAAAAATAAGCGCCACTGCGTATTCACATCCCATGAAGCTTGCAGCATGTGAACTCCATTTGATACTATACGGATTCTTGACGCGGGGTGGAGCAGTCTGGTAGCTCGTTGGGCTCATAACCCAAAGGTCGTCGGTTCGAATCCGGCCCCCGCTACCAAATAAATATAGCCTGTCAAAGTGTTTACGACAAACACCTTGATGGGCTTTTTTTATGCCATTATCTTCAGAGACAAACTGGAGACAAGTGAACTGCCTTTTTACCTCCTCTAAGTTGTTTGCTTCCCTTTTCACTCATGCTTGCCTTATGATGGATTTCTACCTTCTAATCGACAAGTTGAGGT
>CALAXS010000075.1 GCA_937895305.1 uncultured bacterium | reverse complement strand
ACAATGACCTGATAGGTTTTCTTGAGGGCAGCCTGTAGTTGTTCACTCACGACATCGATGTGAAGTTGGGGATATGGGTGACTCGCTTCGGTTGAAGTGTGACCCAGATGTGCAGTATCCCAGAGCGCAACAGGGCTAATAGAAAAAGAGAATCGCGCTTCCAGTTGCCCGACTTCGTCCATGGTTGCATGGGGTGCAATATATAAAATATTTACCGGATCGCTATGGCCGGGCAGACCCCACTGCGTCGTTTGGGGAATAAAAGGGGATGGTGCAATGAAAATGGGCGAACTGGATTGTGCAGTGCAGAGTTGCATAGTGGTAATCACCACCAACGCGAGGATAAATCCATGGAGTATATGAATTGAAGTGGTCCAGCCTGAGCGGGATATACGACAATATCTGGTGTTCATAAAGTGTCCTGCTATCTGTTCGGAAACTAATATTGACCAATATGAAAACAGAACACTGTGTGTCACAGATTTGATCAACATTCCACCGTATCCCAGGCTGATGCTAGTGACTTCAAATGCCTTTGACTACAGCATCGAATTCTATGGGGCTTGCACCACTTCGGAACACACAGTATACTTCACAGCCCATAAAATAACGACAAGTTTAATGCTGCTGTTAACACAGTATAAGGAGCAAAGTATGCGGTTCAAGCCCGAAGGAATTATATCAGCCATGGTCACCCCCTTTACCAAAGGAGGAACCTATGTAGACTTCGACAAAGTAGGACCGCTGGCACAGTGGCTGGCCAAGCATGGAGCCAATGGACTCTTTCCCTGCGGGACTACCGGGGAATGCATGCTCATGTCTGACGATGAGCGCAAGGAGGTGTTGGAGGAAGTCGTCGCTGCTGTCGGAAAAACCAATCAGGTGGTCGCCCATGTCGGTGCCTTCGATACCGCGACTACCATTGAGCTGGCAGAACATGCAGCAGCATCAGGTGCCCACGCTTGCGCAGTCGTAGCCCCAGGTTATTTCGCCTATGACGACAAAGCCTTGAAGGCCCACTTTAAAAGTGTCGCCAAAGCCGTTGACGGTTTCCCTGTGCTCCTCTACAACATTCCCAGTTGCGCACGAAACAGCATCTCCGATGATTTAATCATCGACCTCGCAGAATCCGTAGACAACATCGTTGGGCTAAAAGACAGTAGTGGCAACATGGTCCACCTCAGCAAAGTTATGGGCAGAGCCCCCAAGGGTTTTCACGTCATTAACGGCGTGGACGAATACGGATACCAGGCTTTTGCCATGGGTACTAAAGCTGCCGTGTCCGGGTCCTTCAATGTAACCCTCGAACGCTACGCCAACGTTTACAAATACGCCGCCAAAGGCGATATGAAACGCGCATGGAAAGCCCAGACCGAATTGACCAAAGCCTGTGGCGTATTGCTCTATGGCGGCATGGCTTCCGTCTTCAAAGAAGGTATGCGCCTCCGTGGCTTTGATGCCGGTTATGTGCGCCCACCACAACGCGAACTTTCAGCTGCTGAAAAACGTAATTTAGCGAAGAATATGGAAGCTATCGGATTGATCTAAGGCCCTTGCCGGGCGGGCGACAAACAACACAATACCTGTCATTCCCAACTTGATTGGGAATCCCCCAAACGGTATCCAAACTTTCAGTCGGAGGTAGTGTCTTACTGTCCATCAAGAGCCGTCATTCCTGCGTTTCCTCGTTCCCAAGCTCTGCTTGGGAATGCATACTCCGGGGCTCCTGCCCCGGCTGTGTTGACACGTATTACCCCTTCTCTTCCTCTTTCACCCTATCCCAGGCCGCGACAGCTTCATCGGCTGTGGCGGCTTTATTTTCACCAAAGACATGGTCATGTCGACGTATCATTTTTTCAAGGCTACGACGCATGGCGGATTCGAGTGTGAAACGGCCTTCCTCTTCCGCCGCAGCGACCATGGCCAGGAGCGTAAACAGGCAGTCTCCAAACTCCTCCTCCAGCGCATCATTGCCCTCCGCATAGGCATCCAGCATCTCCTGCCCCTCTTCCATGTGAAAGATAGCGAACTTTTGCGAATCCTGCTCCCTATCCCAGGGACACCCTGCGGGGGTCCGTAAATAGCGGGCCAATTCAATAAGTGCCACAAACGATTCCGCTTCATCGGCAGGTTTCTGGTCTATATAGGGGTAAGGCATCGTTTACATGCTCCTGAACAGGTTAAAGATTTTCGTCATATTGACCGATAATAAAGGAAGACAAGGTGACAGGACAAGGAGGTCCACCATGACAGTGCAATGTTGCGTCTGTAGAAAGGTGCGGGTGGCGGGTGAATGGACTCAGAATAGCATGGATGCCAGCCTGCAGTTAAGCCATTCATACTGTCCAGTATGTTTAGGTGAAACACAGGCCCAATTTGAAGCAGAGCGTATGCTTATGAATTCAAATATGGCAATACATGCAGTCACCTGAGTCTGTTTTGCCGTCGGTGTAAAAAACGGACGGTTATTACTATAAACACCCCGAACATTGTTTCGGGGTGTTTATTTTTTTTCTATGGGTTGTGTCCGGATTACCCAACGGATATAGCGATACCGGATTCTTCCGCAAATACCATGCCATAGATTCGCGAGCAGGTGGGTAATCAACAAACCACGGAGTCGGAAAAAACGACCATCCACCGTGTTGCAATACTTTTGCCGTGCACCAGAGCGGCTGGCGAGCAGGAGCAGCTTGGGACTTTCAAACAATACAACAAAGAGATCGTATTTCCCACGACGTATCTGCCCGATGAGTTTAAGGATGTTGCGGGGATGCCCCATACTGTAGGTCGCGTGTTTGGTACTCAGCATACGGTTAGCAAGACCCTCCAGGGCCTCAGCAGGGTATTCCGGCGGGACGAGTGCTGTGATATGGGCCGTGGGGAATTGCTTGCGTAGTGACTTGAGTGTACGGCCAAAGTGGGGGCCATGGCTATAGAATACGCAAATCGTGTTTATTTCAGTCATGAAGTAAAGCCTCTATCAGGGGTACATAACGCTGCACCATAATACGCTTCCAGTCATAGTGATCTTCAACTGTTTTCCGCCCGGCCTTGCCCATGCGTACACGCAGGTCATGATCATTGAGAAGATGGTCCAGTTGATTCGCCAGTGTAGCAGCATCGCCACGGGGATGCAGGTAGCCCGTTTCACCATGGGCTACAATTTCCTGCAGGCCCCCTACCTTGCTCGCACATACCGGACGGCCAGCGGCCATAGCTTCTACCGCGACTAGCCCAAAAGGCTCGTCCCAAATCGAAGGGACCACGGCTATGTCGCACTGGGCATACAGATCCAGTACATCGCTGTGGTCTTTCCAGCCCAGGGCCTTGAACCATTGTTTGCTAAGCGTATGGTCGAAGTGGGTCGCCCAGATAGCAAAATCCTTGCGCGTACATGCGAGGCGATGACCCGCTTCCATGAGCACCTGCAACCCTTTAAGGGGGTCGTCAACACGACCAGCCATGAGTATGGTTTTAATTTTGGTCTCGTCTTTTTTTATGGGCTCATGATGGGGGACTGCTTCGA
>CALAXS010000074.1 GCA_937895305.1 uncultured bacterium | reverse complement strand
TCAGTCTTACCCATCAATATAAAGAGCGTGGCCACGATCACCAGTATAACTACCGCTGTCAAAGCCAGTACACGGTTGTCCATAATCCGTCCTTGCTATAATAGGAGAACATAAAAAGCAGAATCCTACAGTCACCATCCATTCTAGTTGGTCTATTGTTATATGGCAAGCATGTTTATTGGTAATTTTTAGCTTTACAGTTTTATTGGCCCTGTCGCCCCATCAAAACCAAGTACGGGCCAGGCGCAGTCCCATTGTTTGGCCCCCTCAGATATTTATACAATACACACTTCTGCATATTAAGCATCACAAGTAGCGCAAGGGTTTTTTAAATTGGACGATGAGCAAAATCATAAAGAAGTAGCGGACAATACTAAGTGGCGACCCGTTATTGCTATCGTTTTTTTGATTATTGTGCTGGTAGGTGCGGGGCTGCGACTCCATAACATAAGCTATCGCAGTCTGCGAAATGATGAGATTATCGTGCTTTGGGGGGCGCAGGGACGCTTCGATGGTGGGGTATTGAAATCACCGGAACGAATTGCACGGGGTGAAGAAATCCTCAATAATCCCTGGGTACCCGGTATCGCCAAGGTGTTTGCATGCAACATCGCCTATATGGATGTACCGCCGGGCTATTTCCTGGGGATGTCTGCCTGGTTGCAGGTGCTATCGCCCAGCGAACTCACGCTCAGGCTTCCCTCGTTCATAGCAGGCATGCTTTCCATACTGGTTATTTTTCTACTCTCCCGAAGGTTGGCATCTATTGAAGCAGCGCTGGTGGTTGCTGCTTTGTTCGCCCTGTCCAGTACCCAGATATTCTGGTCCCAGGAAAACCGGGAGTATGCCTGGACTATCTTGATGGCTGCATTGGTCTTGTGGCGATGCTTTGAGTTTAGCGCGGTGCCTTCACGTCGTAACGCACTATGGATTGCAGCCGTTGGTGCTGGTGCAGTCCTTCTACAGTATGGGCTGGTCATCCTTATTGTTGCGGTGTTTGTCTTTACATGGATTGAACAGCGCAGAAGACCCATTGGCAAAGAACATTGGCGATACTGGAAGTGGAGTCAATTTGCCATTGCGCTCATGGGTGTTGCTGTGGCAGCTTCGGCTTTGGTGCCTCAATTGTATTTTCATAAACGGGCGCATTTGGCCCATCTCTTCAGTGACGGTACCCTATCGGGCGGAATTGACTATCTCATTGCCAAGACAGGAGCCTGGCCTCATGCAGCGAATGGCACCTATCTGCCCAATGGATGGGGAATATGGGTCGATGGCATCGTGTTTCTCCTTGGTTTCATTGTTGCATTGCGCTCCACCAAGGGACGAGCTGTATTATTTCTATTTACCTTCACCAT
>CALAXS010000073.1 GCA_937895305.1 uncultured bacterium | reverse complement strand
CCTGTGGCAGCTCCTGGACCAACCCACAGCTACAGGCGAAATCCCTGCCCTCGTAGGCGATACCAATACCGCCATGTGGACCCTCAAGAAAAAGGCCCATGTGGACAAGGGCGATGTGCTCGAATACGAAGATGATTCCGGCGACACCGCTACCGTAAAACTCGTGGGTGCCCTCCCCATGCGCCTCTCCGTATTCTCCGGCACCATTCTCATCTCCAAGGAAAACTTTACCCGACTCTTCCCCGGCGAATCGGGCCATCGCATATTTCTGCTCGACGTACCCGAAGACCAGCGGGAACAGGTAAGCACAGACTTGACCCGGGAATTCGACCGTTACGGTATGGACGTGGTACCTGCGGTGCAGCGCATCATGGATTTCTACGCCGTGGAGACCACCTACCTCGCCATGTTCCTCGTCCTTGGTGGACTGGGTATCGTCATCGGTAGCCTCGGTATGGGCATCGTCACCCTGCGCAATTTACTCGAACGGCGCAACGAAATCGCCATGCTCCGCGCACTCGGTTTCACCAGCGACGCCATCTACCGCATTCTGTTTACCGAATACACCCTCCTCCTCGCGGCGGGTCTGGTTATCGGTATCGTGAGTGCTGCCGTCGCCACCGTCCCCGCCATCCTCGCCACCGAATCCAACATCGACCTCAGCATCCAGGCACGACTCGCCACCACCATTTTGTTGATTTGCCTGATTTGTATTATGGTCGCCATCCGCGCCGGACTCCGCGCCAGCACCCTCACCGCACTACGCAGTGAATAGGCCCTTAGGGCTGCGCCTTCCAGGTGTGGTCTGCAATAAACTGTACCGCCAAATGCTCCAGGTCACGATGGAAATAAGCGGTGTATTCCACGAACCATGCACCATATTCATAAATATAGGCATCCGCAAACGCCCCATCCTCTATACGGAAGAAGGCACGCTTGCCCCAATAGGGCTTCTCATCCCGTACCAACGAAACATCATACGCTGCAATATAACGAAACTCATCATCAGTACCCGAAGCGATGATGCTCTCCTTCATGGATTCAAAGCGTTGGCTTAGTGCTTCCGACGTACCCATGGCATCCTGCGCCGCCTTGAATAATTCCGGTGTGTAGTCAGGGTTCTTGCGAATGGACAGGGTGAGCTGGACCTCTTCACCAGCAAGGTGCGCAGTGTAGTCGGCCGTTGGGAACTCGGAATCAACCAGAGGCCCTCGTTTAAAAGTACCGAGCACTCCAGGAAAAGTAATGCCGGATTCCCCATGGTTGAAATCCTCAACGACTTTCTGAGAAATCGATTCACCCTTCGACCCGCAACCCGTTCCTGCACCCATGAGAATCAGCACTACGAACAGGCCAACAATTTGTCTTAACTTCATCATGCGAAATATTTAATCCTCTTAAAACCGCGTTCTCGTACCCGGGCTTTCTGCCAGTGCGGCTCCGCACCTTGGGAATGTATACACCAGGCTCTGCCCCGGAAAACCTGCATCGCAAGTCTACTCACCCTTACGACAACATAGCCGCTAATTCATCCTTCGAAGGCAAACGACCCGAAACCTTTACCACCCCATCCACCACCAGCGCAGGGGTAGACAATACACCGAATGCCGTGATTTCATCGATGTCACCCACCTTCTTCAGCGTATACACAAGGCCCAATTCCTGCGCCATAGACGCCGCCATGGCAGTCAACTTTTCGCACGTCGGGCACCCGGTACCCAATATCTGAATTTCGGTCATAGTCACGCTCGTCCTATCTCATACAGACCCGACCTGGGCCTCAAATTTCTGTCCCTGAAAGATAACATGGGAACCACCAAAATGCAATTTGAACCCAGACAGAAAGGGTTACATCTTGCTTTAATCGTCCTGATGTTTTATAGTTTTCAACACAGTATAACGAGGATCAGACCCCATGCGAAAAACATTGACCTACATAGAATACACCTGCTTCGGCATAGCCGTCATTGGTCTCTTTTTTATCCTCTTCCTCGTAGGCGATACCGATATGCTCGCCGAACCGCCCACCTGGGTCACCACCCTGCTCACCTGCGTTACAGGATTTTGTGCAGTACTGGGCGCAGGTATACACTGGGTCGGCCTTCCGACCGATACAAAGCCGTCAAAAAAACGTAAGCCCGTCCTCTAAGCTTCCGGGCACGCCCCACGAATCTGTTGGCAAACCGATCTATGTCCCTGTTCCGCCTGTGGCCAGGTCTCATACCGACGCAAATACAAATCCCGTTTCTCTCCACCTTCCGACACACGCGTCTCAAACAATAACGGCGTTCCACCATCCCAATTGTTATCACACCCGGAAAATACCGTCCAAATACGAAAATCACCGACCGTATCTTCTCCGACCAGTCGCCGCCCCGAAGCCTTTGCCGTATCCAGCCACCGCCCCCAGTCCATCAGATCTTCCTCCGGTACAGGTACAGGCTGGTTGTTGTCGTCCAGAATGTATAGGTCAGTCATGATACTTCAGTCTTCATCCGACAGGATGGCATGGAGCGGTGACTCCGGGTCCGTGAAATACGCCACATGAGTCGGGTCAACAATGACCCCTGCCGCCGTTGCAGCAATAGCACAGGTGGCCAGTTTATGAAGTTCCTCATGTTGAATACCCGCCTGTGCCCCATAGCCCAGCAACACAATCATGTCCTGGCACAACACGACAATAGCGCGCTCTATGGGGGTGCTAATCCCTGCCGGGCTTACCCAGCCCGATTCAATCCACCGCGCTGAATCCTCCGCCATGGTTCTCAGGGTAAGCGCAAAAGGCTGACTCTGCCCCGTCCATTCATGCTTTGAAAGCACACCCGTAATGACCGCCAGTTCCCCTATGAAATCCTGCCCCGTCACTGCGCGTTAACGCCCTGCTCATGGGCAATCATTGCCTGCTTGATGTTCGTACTCTCATTCACCGCAGTGAAGAGCACCTGATTGAAATCTTCCAGGGCCGGATCGGACGCTGCATCAAGACGCTGATAAACAAAAAGCAACAGCGGTACCTGTCCACCACCGCCCTCGTACTCACGATAAGCCACATAAGTTATTTTCCAGCCATTGCTGGTCTGTGCCACCCCCTTGAGATAGCGCACAGCACCACTGCTCACCTCAACCGTCGTATTCACCGCTGTTGATAACCCTTGCGAAGAGGACGGAACTAGAACTTCGCCGAGCTTCGCAACCCGGTCAAATGCCGCCTGCACCGCTGCCTCCGCCACATCGTCCGACGGGAACGGTGTTCCCTGCGGATGCCCTACTGCGAAGATAATCGCTTCCGCATCCTGGCCACTTTCAGGCGATACCAGCTCTACCGAGGTATTCAGGATGTCTCCCTGTTCCGAAAATCCATGAAACTCACGGGTGAGTGCCATGCTGCTACCCAGCACCTGGAAACCCTGCCCTTCAATCAACGCACTCAAGTTGGCAATCGTCGAGGTACCATCACCGGGGGCAGCATTACGCCCCGAACTGATAGCCATATAGCCGAAACCCACGAGGATTAAGATTATGACACTGGCGATCTCGAAATATTTCTGGCGATTGATCTTTTGTTGATGGTCCTCATCCGGCACAAGTCGTCCAGCTGCACTGACATAGAGCAATGAACCGCACTGCGCACAGGGCGATGCTGTACCCGATTGAGCAGGGGCTTTGCTTTCATAACCGCAAGACGGGCAATGGATACTGGTCACGATAGGGGGGTTTCCTGGGGGGTAGAGGTACTATTTTCCAGGCACTGAATCGCCCCGGTAGTTAGATCAATCTCAAGCGTACAAAGGCAACGCTTATCAAGCCCATCATGTCCAAAAATTTGTACACGATAAAGGCTGTCCTGGACCCATAACGGCTCTTTTACGCCGATTTTCGTCCATTTTGCCTCGTTTTTTCCATATTTCAGGGCTAAAATGCTGGCACGTTTGCTCAACAGAGCCTTTTTTGCCAATTCTTCCGCGCGTTTCGGAACGGAATCCAACAGAAAAGCACGAAGAAATCCGCGGCGATTATGTTCTATGTCATGGGAATTTCGGGCCATAGTAGCGTCCATAGTAGCAAAACGGTATGGGTATAGATACAGTAACCATAACCCCTGCGGGCCTTTCATTATTTCATGACCTGCATATCGCTTCTGCGGGAATTGTCTACCGTAAAAAAATGTTAGAACTAATGGTATGCTATACGCCCGTAAAAAGAGTAACGATATACAAAGAAAGAGCTTACACTTTTGATTGTGGCGTGTGAACCCTATAGAATTAACAGATTATTGGCCCTCTTCGCTAAATCAATGAACAGGGTAATGGGAGCGTAATGGATATTAGAGCCGAATTTGATGCCTTTGACGATAAGCCAAGAGCCAGCTTTGTCGCTGCGACCGCTGTGCTTGTGGTGGGCGTAATCGTATCCATATTCGCGCTGTTTATCTGGCTCAATCATGACCCGACCCGTCTCCTCGAAGCAGAACGTCCCGGTTACGACGGCGTACCGTCTGGTGCTGCAGCCCTGGCCCCGAAGGTGAATCTCGCCGGGGTCTTTGAATCCATGGGCGGGCAGCCTGCTGACCTGCCGGGGTATTGGCCGAGTTTTCGTGGGCCGACAGTAGACAATATCAGTCAGGATGCGCCATCCCTGGCGAATGCCTGGCCAGCTGAGGGTCCGAAGATTCTTTGGTCCGTGGATATTGGCAATGGCTATGCGGCCCCTGCGGTGATGGATGGCGTGGTCTATCTCATGGATTACAACGAGGAGGAGCGCAAGGATTTACTTCGCGCGTTTTCTCTCGCGGACGGTTCGGAAATCTGGCGTCGATCGTACAAGGTGATGGTCAAACGGAACCATGGTATGTCGCGGACCATTCCTGCGGTGACCGAAGAGTATGTTCTTACGCTGGGCCCCAAGTGCCATGTGGTGTGTCTTGACAGGGTCACGGGCGATTTTCGTTGGGGTATCGATTTACAGACCGAATACGGAACGGTAGAACCTTTATGGTATGCCGCGCAGTGTCCGCGTATTGATGATGGAAACGTGATTCTGGCGCCGTGTGGTGAAGAGGTGTTGATGATGGCGGTGAATTGTGAAAGTGGGGAGGTACAATGGACCACGCCCAATCCCCATGGCTGGGACATGTCCCACGCTTCAATTATACCCATGACACTGCTGGGCAAGAAGATGTATGTGTACGCAGCATTGGGTGGTATTGTGGGTGTATCGGCAGAGGCCGAAGATATTGGTGCTATCCTGTGGGAAATTCCCTGGGTAGCGAAGGTGGTCGCGCCTTCGCCTGTTCCTGTGGGCGAAGACCAGATTCTGATTACAGCGGGTTATGGCACCGGGAATATGATGCTGCGTCTTTCTGAAGACAATGGCACATTTACGCCCACGGTGGAGTATTCCTATGCGCCCGGTGAGGGCCTTTCCTGCGAGCAGCAGACGCCCATTTATTCTGATGGTTTACTCTACGGCATCATGCCCAAGGATGCCGGGTCATTGAAGGGTCAGTTCGTGGCCTACAACCCCGATGGCACACTGAAGTGGTCCAGTGGCAATGACAGTCGATTTGGTTTTGGCCCGTTCCTGAAAGCGGATAACAAGTTTTATATTCTGGATGACCATGGCGTATTGACCATGCTGGAATCCAGTACGGAAGGCTACACCCAATTGGGTCAGGCCCAGGTGTTACATGGACACGATCCCTGGGGGCCAATCGCCCTGGCAGGTTCACGAATGTTGTTGCGGGATATGGATAACTTAATTTGTGTTGAAGTCGGCGCTGACGCGTCGTAACAGGATAAGCATACCTTGAAAGAAGGCGTACACAGATCGAAACATCCCTGGCTGGTAGGCCTGTGCATGGTCGCTATCGCTGTGGCGTATTTTTCGTTGTTGGGTCAATCGGGATTCCAGGAGCCGGGGGATCAGATTCGCTATGATGTGTCCAGTTTCCGCGACCTGGATCACATTGAAACGCGCTTTGTAGAGACGGGGATTATTGAGCCCGGTATAGATAAGCCAAAGGCCATGTGTGTAGGCGAAGACGGCAAGATTTACGTGGCGGGTGAAAACGAACTGGTGGTGTATGGACCGGAGGACAAAGAGCTTGTTCGTTTTGAGATTAAGGCATCACCCATCTGTATGACCGTAGCCGAAGATGGCACGCTCTTTATGGGGTACAACGACCATATTGAGTTGCTGGATGCATCCGGCACGGTTCAGGCTGTTTGGGATAGTGTCAGCGAACAGCCTTACCTGACTTCCATCGCCGTATCGGATGAGGAAGTGTATGTGGCTGATGCCGGGAACAAGGTGGTGTTGCAGTATAACCGCGATGGGCAGTTGCTGAGCCGTATCGGCAAAAAAGATCTTAAAAATGACATTCCGGGTATTGAAGTCCCCAGCCCCTACCTTGATCTGGCCATCAATCCCGATGGCGATCTCTGGGTGGTGAATCCGGGACTCCTGGGTATGGAACGCTACCGAAACGATAGCTCCCTGGTCACGTCTTGGTATAGGGCCTCCTTTCAACTGGACGGCTTTTCAGGGTGTTGTAATCCGACGCACATCGCGTTTATGAACGATGGGAAACTGATTACGGCGGAGAAGGGTCTTGTACGTATAAAAATTTACGACGTTACCTCGGGCGAGTACCAGGAGCTGGTTGCCGGTTCCCGCGAATTTCCCCGGGAACAGTCGCTTAAAGATATTGCCGTGGATAAAAAGAATCGTATTCTTGCCCTCGACCCGCGCAACAACGCGGTTCGGGTGTTTGAGTTGAAGGAGGCTGGTGATGAAAAAAGAACTTAGTCGGCAGGATTTCATACAGGATCTGGGCCGCAAAGGTATGTTGGTCGCACTGGGCGGTATTGGTGTCGCTGCAGTACACGGTTCAAAGACCGTGGAAGAGTGCTTCAACCATAATCATTGTACGGATTGCTTTAAATTTACCGGGTGTTCCTTGCCCGAAAAGAAGGAGCTGCCCTATGAGCGAACTTAAGAAGATTGACCGACGTGATTTCATGCGTGGTGCCGCAGCGGCAGGTTTTGTGGGGGCGACCTGGGCGGCGAGTGGCGAGAAAACCGAAGGCACGGTATGGCAGTTGGACCCATCGAAATGCACCCAGTGTGGTCGTTGTGCCACGCACTGTGTATTGCCAACATCTGCGGTGAAGTGCCTGAACCAGTTTAATATCTGCGGGTACTGCGACCTCTGTTTTGGGTATTTGCAGCCTGGTTCGCGTAATCGCGATACGGGTGCGGAGAATCAGTTGTGCCCCACGGCAGCTATCAAGCGTACCTACATCGAAGCGCCCTACTATGAGTATCTCATCGATGAGGACCGTTGTATCGGCTGTGCGAAGTGCGTGAATGCTTGTATGGTTTTCGGCAACGCCTCCTTTTATTTACAGATACGTCAGGATATATGCATTAACTGTAATGAGTGCTCCATTGCCAAGGCATGTCCTTCGGACAGCTTTAGCGAAGTGCCCGCATCGAAACCGTATATTTACCTGACCGGCGATGAGTCGACCACAAAACCATGAATAAATTAATTACAAGATCTCAACTTTATGCGTCATTGCGAGTACGAACCCGCTGTGCGGGAAATTGGTTTTAGAAAGGAACTCGTTCCCAAGCTCAGCTTGGGAATGCATACCCCGAGGCTCTGCCTCGGAAAACAAGTGCGTTCGACCAGGAAATGCTACGACCTCAGTCTCGACTTGGGCTAAGCATGTTGACGCGGAGATTCCTGCCTCCGCAGGAATGACAAGGGTTATAGATTTTTCTGTGGAACAAGATAGGCAAAGTGCTAACAATATGTTATCAGCAATAATGAAAAAATATTTTCTTAACAGCCGAGTACATCGAGGTGCGGCAATGACGTGCTTTTATGAGTCAAAAATAAAACCATGAATAAATTCAGCAGTACAGTTTTGGCAGTTATAGTGTTGTTTCTGGCAACGGGCGCGGGTGCCATCGAACTGAAGTTTCCGCCGCCGGATTTCCAGACGTCTTATGCGTTGCCGGATATATATGCACCGGAACCGGGAATCACCGCCAAGGACTTCGGGTGGTGGGATACGGTAATTCTATTCGGGGCCTTGTCCCTGGCCACATTTTTTGTCTTTAAGGCACGGTCTCGCCGTGGACTCTTTTTACTCAGCATTTTTTCACTGGGCTTTTTCGGTTTTTATCGGACAGGTTGTATCTGTCCTGTGGGTTCCACACAAAACGTGATGGCGGCCATATTTCTCCCGGATGTGGGGGTATCGGCCATTGTGGTTTCCTTCTTTGTGTTGCCGTTGTTGTTCTCCCTGTTCTTCGGACGGGTCTTTTGCGCGTCGGTGTGTCCCCTGGGTGCGATTCAGGAATTGGTCGCTGTTGCGCCCATTCGTATCTCGCCTGCGTTGGAGCGGGTGCTGGCACTGGGTAAATATATTTATCTGGGGCTGGCGGTGTTGGGTGTGGCGACGGGTGCGGGTTTCATGATTTGTCGCTACGACCCTTTCGTGGGTATCTATCGCATGGGCCACAGCTATAACATGCTGCTTGCGGGTGCGGCCATCCTGATACTGGGTGTTTTTGTGGCGCGGCCTTACTGTCGTTTTCTATGTCCTTATGGCGTGTTGCTGGGGTGGATGTCGTACTTTTCCAAGTTTCACCTGGACATCCCGCCCTCCCCTTGCGTGTCCTGTCGGCTTTGTGAAGACTCCTGTCCTTACAATGCTATCGATATGCCAACCCCTGCGAACCTGGTGGAGAAACCGGAACTGGGCAAGAAGCGCTTGCGTTTGACGCTGTTGGTGTCGCCGCTGCTCATCCTCGCAGGTGCGCTGGTGGGTTACCTCATGTATGAGCCTCTTTCGCGCATGCACCCCACGGTAACGTTGAGTGAGCAAATCGCATTGGAAGATTTAGGTATAATGAGTGGCGAGAATCTGGATACGGATACCTTTCGCACGAGTGATGTAACCAGCGCAGAGCTTCACGCCGATGCGAATGCTATACGCGAACAGTTCAAGACGGGTGGCGCGTGGTTTGGTGCATTTATCATGTTAATCGTGAGCTTGAAGTTAGTCGGGCTATCCATCGTAAAGAAACGGGATATATTTACTCCCAATAAAGAGACTTGTTTTAGTTGCGGACGGTGTTATCCCTATTGTCCGGTCGAAGCAGAGCCAGGAGCATAAAGCGTCTGATGTTGGAAAAACGCGAATTCGAGAAAAATGATTTTATGTGGCGTGTATCCGCCATGCTGACCTTTGTGTCCGGGTTCTTCTCGCTATTGGTATTTATTTTGTTGGTCATCAATTATCTGCAAATTCGTGCTGCGGACCCGGTGGACAATGAAATGCTGACGCAGATGCGTATTGAATATGCAGCGTTGCCGGATGAGGATGTCGTGCTGGCAAAGCGGATCCAGGAGCTGGACCTCCTGACGCGCAAGGCCTACTTCACGACGCAGAACCATCTTCGTGTGGGCGCAATTCTATTGCTGGTGGGCGTAACCATTTTTATGGTTGCTTTCAAGAGCATGACCCGATGGCGACCCGAACGACCCCAACTGGCTGAGGTTCCCACGGCAGAACGAGAATTCCTTGCAATGGCAGAGTCCCGAAATTTGATTACCTGGGCTGCTGTGCTTTTGTTGGGTGGCGGGTTGATGGCCTCGTATTTTAGCGAAAGCGCATTGGTGCCGGGCGTGAATGCTGGTGCTACAGCAACAGGGGATGAGGGCGGTCCGGTTGCTGATGCGGTGGATGTCATTGCAAAAGAATTTCCGGACTGGGCGGCCATGGAGACGCAGTGGCCGAGTTTCCGTGGTGCAGGTGCATTGGGCCTGGCGCACTTCGTCAATGCGCCCATGGACTGGGATGTGGAATCGGGCGATGGAATTCGCTGGAAGGTGGAGCTGGAGGTTAGCGGGACGAACTCCCCGGTAGTTTGGGGGGAACACCTCTTCATGAGTAGTGCGACGGAGGAGGGTGAGTTTACGGTGTATTGCTACAACACCGAAGACGGTACGTTGCGTTGGAGTAACAAGGTGGAGGGGCTGAAGGGTAGCCCTGCTGAGTTGCCGGAGGTGACGGAAGATACAGGTTATGCTTCGTGTTCTATGGTGGTGCATGGCGATCAGGTCTTCGCGATTTTCGCGAATGGTGACATTGTGTCGTATGACTTTGAGGGCAAGCAGATCTGGGGCTATAACCTCGGCGTACCCGAAAATCACTATGGTCACTCTTCTTCTTTGCTTGCCTATGGTGGACTGCTTTATGTGCAGAAGGACCAGAATGAAAACGGTAAGGTCATTGCGCTGGACGCTGCGACGGGCGCCGAGAAATGGGTTACGGCACGGGAGGAAATATCGTGGGCATCGCCCGCCATGGCACAGACCGAATTTGGTCCGCAACTGATTTTGGTTTCGGAAGAGGATGTGGATGCCTATGACCCTGCGACAGGGACATTGCTGTGGCGTCAGTCGGTATTGGGCGGTGAAGTGGCGCCTTCCCCGACATACAACAACGGTATCGTATTTGCTGCTAATGAATATGCGCAGGCGGTGGCGATTCAGGTGACGGGCGAGAAAGAAACGGAAGTGCTCTGGGAGTATGATGACCTGTTGCCGGAGGTATCCAGTCCGGTGGGTGATGGGGAGCGTTTTTATTTTGCCACGTCTATGGGCGAGATTGTTTGTCTGGACGCGAAGACGGGTGAGGAGCTCTGGCTGGCGGAATTGGATGATGGATTTTACTCGTCGCCAGTGCTGGTGGGGGATAAATTATACATTCTGGATATTCCCGGGAACATGCAAATTATCCGCGCCGGGGCGGAGTATGAACTAATCAAGACGATTGCTATGGGTGAAGATACTTTTGCCACACCAGCCTTCCTGGATGGGCGAATTTACCTGCGCACGGCGAATCATTTGTATTGTATAGAGGCACAAGATGGCTAGCGATTTAGAAGTACTGGAATATAATATCGCGGACATCGAAGCGATTGTTAAAGAAGAAGGGACTGGCCCGGAGGCGGTGATCCCTATTCTACAGGCGATCCAGAAAAAGTATCGCTATTTGCCGGGTGTGGCGTTGGAGCGGGTCTGCGAGATGACGCAGATTCAGCCGGCAGACATCGAAGGTGTGGCGACGTTTTACACGCAGTTCCGCAAGGACCCGGTAGGTGAGCATGTTATCAGTCTGTGCGACGGCACAGCGTGTCATGTAAAGGGGTCGGAAGATATTCATGAAGCTGTCTGTGATGCGTTGGGGATGAAGCCGGGCGAGGATACGGACGAGGACCGCCAGTTTACGATTCAAAAAGTGGCCTGTCTGGGCTGTTGTTCTTTGGCACCTGCGCTAAAGGTGGAAGAAGTCACCTATGCGAATGTGGCTATCGATTCGGTGTCGGCTGTGTTTAAGGATTTTGCGAAGCGCGAGGCGGAAAAGGGTATACCCCGGGTTGCATTGCAACCCCGAACTACCCATGTGAATGGTTCCGAGATTCGCATTGGCCTTGACTCCTGTTGTGTTGCCAGTGGCACCGACCGGGTTGAGGCTGCGGTGGAATTGGCGCTGCGGGATATTGTGTCTGATGTACCTGTCCGACACGTGAGCTGCGTACACATGTGCCACCAGGTACCGGTCATCGAAATCGTGGAGGCGGGTAAGCCCAACACCATGTATGTGAAGGTGAAGGAGGAGGATATTTCAGAAATTGTCTCGCGTCACTTTAAGCCAAAGAATCCTTTGATGAAGCTCAAGTCCACGGCCATGAAGTGGACGGAGCATTTGTATGGTGATTTTGACCCTGAGACCCTGGTGACTCGCTATGATGGCGACTATCAGGATGTGCCCATTGACACGGCACCGTTTCTGGCGAAGCAGATACATATCGCCACGGAACATCGTGGTGAGCTGGACCCGGCGAGTCTGGATGAATATTTGCAGAAGTCCGGGTTCATGGCGTTGGAAAAGTGTCTCTATGGGACCACCAAAGGTATGGCACTCCTGGCGAAGCATCGGGGCAAGGCCCCGGCAGCCCAGTCCACCGAAGGCGGTTGGGGATCGGAGCGGATCATCCAGGAAATTTTGGATAGCGGCTTGCGTGGTCGTGGTGGTGCCGGGTTCCCGACGGGAAAAAAATGGCAGTTCGTGAAGGGTGCCCCTGGCGAGAAGAAATATATTATCTGTAATGGTGATGAAGGTGACCCCGGCGCGTTTATGGATCGCATGATTCTGGAGTCGTATGCCTATCGTGTGATTGAGGGTATGGCGATTTGTGCGTTGGCGGTAGGTGCTGATGAAGGCATCCTCTATATCCGTGCGGAGTATCCGCTGGCGACCAAGCGGATGCGGCAGGCGATTAAGGATTGTGAAGAGGCGGGGATTATTGGCGACAACATTTTGGGTAGTGACGTTTCGTTGCATCTCCATGTGAAGGAAGGTGCGGGTGCCTTTGTCTGTGGCGAAGAAACCGCGCTCATTGCCTCGTTGGAAGGCAAGCGGGGCATGCCCACCATACGCCCGCCGTTTCCGGCGATTAAGGGGCTTTGGGGTTGTCCTACGTTGATTAACAACACCGAGACCCTGGCGATGGTGTCCTGGATTATTCGTAATGGCGCGGAGAAGTTTGCGGCGTTGGGGACGGAGCGTAGCAAGGGTACGAAGGTCTTTTCGCTGGCGGGCAAGATTCGTCATGGCGGATTGATTGAGGTGCCCATGGGCATCACGATTCGCGAGATTGTGGAGGATGTTGGCGGGGGCATTGCGGATGGACGTGAATTCAAGGCGTTGCTTGTGGGTGGTCCGTCGGGGGGGTGTATCCCTGCGTCACTGGGCGACACGCCCGTGGATTATGAAGCGTTGAGTGAAATCGGGGCGATGATGGGATCGGGCGGGTTGATTGTGCTGGATGATTCGGATTGCATCGTAGAGATGTGTCGTTATTTTCTTTCCTTTACGCAGGAAGAGTCCTGTGGTAAATGTTCGCCCTGTCGTATCGGTACCATGCGCATGAAGGAAATGCTGGAGCGTCTGGTGGCGGGCAAAGGCAAAATGAGCGATCTTGATTTGCTGGAGGAGCTGGGGCAGGTGGTGAAAAACCAGAGCCTGTGTGGCCTGGGTAAGACGGCGCCGAATCCGGTGCTGACGGCGTTGACGTATTTTAAGGAAGAGTTTATTGCCCATGTGAACGGGAAATGCCCGGCGGGTAAATGCAAGAGTCTGATTGATTATTGGATTATTGATACCTGTATCGGTTGTACGAAATGCGAGCAGGTATGCCCGGTGGACTGCATCGAATCTACACCGTTCAAATTACATGTTATTGATCTGGATGTGTGTACGCGGTGTGATGTGTGTGTTCCGGTCTGCCCGACCGATGCCATCCTGGCGGGTTCGCGATAACGTTGGAAATGATATTTTGGTACATCTAAAAATAAATAATAAAGAAATAGCCGTTGCAGAGGGGACTACCCTCATCAATGCGGCGAAGGACCTGGGTATTGAAGTGCCGACCCTGTGCTACTGGGAAGGCGTGAAGCCCATGAACTCGTGCATGCTTTGCGTGATGCGCGATTCAGCGACGGGGCGCCTGCATCCTTCCTGCTCGACTATGGTGCAGGAAGGCATGGACATCGAGACCGATAGCGGTGATGTGTGTGAGGCGCGGAAGGATGTGCTGGAACTGATTCTGAGTGAGCATGTGGGCGATTGCGAAGCGCCTTGTACCCATACGTGCCCTGCGTCTATGAACATTCCGGTGATGATGCGGCAGATACACGAAGGTGATTTGGATGGTGCTGCTTTTACGGTGACTAATGGACTGGTTTTTCCCGGTGTGCTGGGCCATGTGTGCCCGGCGCCCTGCGAGAATCCCTGTCGCCGGAACAGTTATGACGAGGCCATGCAGATTAAACGCCTCCATCGCGAGACTTCTGAGAAGGCACGGGTGGATAACCCTGAATTGCTGGAATGCCCTGCGGATACGGGGAAGCATGTGGCGATTATCGGTGGTGGTATTGCCGGGATGGCGGCGTCCTGGGTCTTGCGGAAACATGGCCACGCTTGCACCATCTATGAAAAAGAAACGATTGCCGGTGGGAAGCTCCGTAACCTGACGGAAGAAGAATTACCCAAGCATGTATTGGATGAAGAAATTGAATCCATTATGAAGCTAGGCGTAAACTTTGAGTTCAGTACAGAAGTTGTAGCCGAAGGAAACTTTGAGGCTATCACTGAGCAATACCATGCGGTCATATTGGCCTGTAATGGTGTGGGCAAGCCGGCCGGGAAAATATTTGAGGGTAAAGAGCACAAGCTTAATGTGCGTGCCGTAGGGAATGGTAAAACTGCTGCATTGTGGACCCATAAGTATCTGGGGAGTGTGGATTTCGATCCGGTCCCCAAGTTTTTTGATTGCAAGTACGGGAAACTGGACAAGGAAAACCTGGGCAACTTACTGGAAACCAAGCACGCGCTGAATCTCCCGAAAATTGAAGGGCCTCTACAAGATGCCCGCGTCGAAGCGGGGCGATGCTTGCATTGCGATTGCCGCAAGCGCACCAGTTGTGGCCTCCGCAAGTGGGCTTCGGACTATGGTGCGGAAAAGAAAAAATACCTCTCCACGGATAACCCTCAAGTGCAGATTCTGGGTAAGGGCAACATCATCCTGGAACCGGGGAAATGCATCCGTTGCGGTTTATGTGTCGCCATCGCCCAGAAGCATGGCGAAGAAATCGGACTGACCTTTAGCGAGCGGGGATTTGACATGAAGATTCATGTGCCCTTCGATCACAGCTTCGACGATGCGCTGAAGAAATCAGCGGCGGAATGTGTGGAGGCGTGTCCTACCGCAGCAATAGCGTTTCGTAACGTGGAAGACGTGGAAGCCTGTCACACGACGACGCTGATTACGCTGAAACGGTAAAGAGGGTGTTGTTTGTCTTTTTCCTGTCATTCCTGTAGAGGCGGGAATCTCCGCTTCAGCATGGGTAACTCAAGTAGGGACCGATAGCGCGTAGTAGTACCAGTCAATTGCGCCTGTTTTCCGGGGCAGGAGCCCCGGCGTATGCATTCCCACGTAGAGCATGGGAACGAGGGAAAAAGAGGGGACAGGAGCAGGTGGGAATTTTTCTACACTACTTGCAGCGTAAAACGTAGCGTGAAGTAGATACCAATCAGCAAGAATAGTACGCCTGTGCCGTAGCGCACCCAGCGCTCTGCCCGTTGCACGTTCTTAAACCAGGTGCCCACTTTGGTGGCGGTGAAGACGATGAGCAGTGCGAATACCAGTACAGGCAAGGCTACACCCATGGCATAGATAAAGGGCAGAAACACACTCGATTCATGGTCTATGGCCAGGGGAATGAGGCCGCCAAAAAAGAGGGCGGCTGTGGTGGGGCAAAAGGACATGGCGAAAACGATACCCAAAAGCGCGGAAATCCAGAGACCGCCCTGGGCTGCTTTTTCCTGTACATGCCCTTTCATTTTTCCACTGCCTATTTGAAAGGATAGCCACTCAAGCAGGAAGAGTGCGGTGACGATGAGGATGGGGCCGAGGAGTCCGAGGAAGTTTTTTTGTAGCCACAACGACACGAGGGGCGCGGAGAGGAGACTGCGGACGAGAAGCATGCCAAGGATGACGTAGGCGATGGCTTGTCCCGCGATGTAGAAGAGGCCGGAGAGGAGGGCGTATCGTGGCGCATTAATCTTGCGCGCGATAAAGGTGATGGCGGCAATGTTGGTGGCCATGAGGCAGGGGCTGATGGCGGTCATGATGCCGAACGAGAATGCAGCAGCGGTCGCGAGCGCGAATTCATTCATTCCATAGTGCCCATGAAGTTTCTCAAATGGGTTTCCACATAGGCCATGTAGGCTGCTTTGTCATGGGCAAGATCCCAGATCTCCGTGAGGTTTTCCCAGCGTTGTTCTTTGCCCTGGTCAAAGGCGACCAATACCACCGATTTGGAATAGAGCTTGTAGTCCATAACATAATGCTCGTTTTCCGAAGCGGTCATGTCCAGCGCTTGCCACTGTAATTTACCGGACGCCAGGTCTTCGGTAAATTGCGTTTTCAGCGTTTCCAGCGCGTAGTTTTCCAGCTTCTCGCAAGTAGTGCAATACACATCGTTGTAGAAGTAATAGACGGCCCAATCCGGCGCTACACCATCGACTGTAGCGATGTCGTCGCGGTCCGGTCTGCTTTGACCCGGCTTGTCCTGCACAGGTCCATCCCGATGTGTGGCCCAATACAGGAGACTGGCGGACACAAATACCAGGAGCAGTGTGCTTAGAATAGTTTTGAAAGTGTTGTTCATAGTCCAATTCAATCTCTATACACAATAGGTGTAAATATCTTGTCATTCCCGCGAAGGCGGGAATCTCCGCGTTTACATTCCCGATTCAAGTTGGGAGTGAAGCCGTCATATTTCGGGTCGAACGTGCCTGGTCTCCGAGGCAGAGCCTCGGGGTATGCATTCCCAAGCAGAGGCCGTAGCACGGCAGGCAACAGGGAACGAGAGGATATAATTCATAATAAATACGCGATAAATGTAATCTCACTGTCATTCCTGCGGAGGCAGGAATATCCGCGTTTACATTCCTGATTCAAGTTGGGACCTAAGTCGTGCAACTCCAGATCACCCCGCATTCTTTAGCCACCCTATGCCACGTCATCCTGCCAGGTTCTGGTCAGGTGTTATCACGGGGGGATTCCCAATCGAGTTGGGAATGACAATGGATTTAATTTTTGGCTTTATACTGCGGCCCTTGTTCTACCTTATTGTCCTAAACAGATTAACTTTTCGGCGGTTCGGATAAGTACCTTTCCATCGACGAGGG
>CALAXS010000072.1 GCA_937895305.1 uncultured bacterium | reverse complement strand
GACGGGGATCAATCGTATCCGACATCAACATCGTAATCGCGGCATCCGTATTCTCTACCCACTGATAACCCTGCACCCAGTACAACCGCTCCAATGCTTCCTCATTTATCACCACCCTTATGGGGCCTTCCTCCTGTACAAAACGCATGAGCGGCCAGATCTCCGTCTGCGGTAAAATCTTGAAGCCCCCATTCTCCGTAATAATCAACGACTGCACCGCCATCCAATTCAACAAACCCGGATGCAACGCTTCAGCACTCAATTTCGCGCTACCCTCATCCGCCACGCCGCCCAAAGGCTTCCACCACTTTGCCTGGTCCTGCGTCATACCCCAGTCCGTACCCCCGGCCAGATACATGCCATGCACCATGCCCGAGTTCGCTTCCAATCCCGGTTCCATGGCCCCCGAAGCCAACAACACCCGCCCTGTCGCAGCCAAACCGGCAGCCTCAATAAAATACTCCCCATGCTCCATATAACTCGCGGGTGCATTCTGATAGGGATGGATATATCGATTCTGATTGGTCGAGGCCAGATCGATAAATAAAACCGATGCAAAGACCAGCCCACCGATATAATTAATCCAACGTATGCGCAGGATCACGCCCGGCAACAAGGCCAATACGCCAATCAGGACATAGCCCCGCGATGCAGTCGAGCCAAAATAAAATAGAAGGCACACCATACCCAAAACGATGGCCCAGGGCAACCACCCGAAAAGCGATCGCCCGGTACGTGGTTTTTGTAAGACCCGATCCAGACCAATCGCCGCAGCCATGGCCACCATCAATGCAACCGGGAAAAAGAGTGCTTCAAAAGGGAAAGAGCCCATCCATATAGAACGCCCCAAAACGATAATGGGCATAAGCAGCAGGGACAGCCCCAGAAAAAACACAGCATCACTACGGGCTTCACGATGAAACAAAGCCAAAGGCATCACCAACAACACCAGCACTCCCGCATAACCCAGATAAGGTAATGCACCCGTCTCTGAATAGGGAAGCTGCAATATAAAATCCTGTAGACCTGTAGACAAATTGCCCATCAGATCCAGATGCGACATGGCAGGCCACGGATCCGCCTGCCGGGACCACCACACCACCGTGGGCACCCACTGCACCGCCCCAAGCCCCAGAGCAATCACCACCATCTGTAAAAAGCCCCGTACAATAGTTCGACTCAATCCACGATGCGTGCGCTGCACAGAAGGGATACAGTATGGGCCATAGACCATCGCAGTAACGCTGATGGCCACGATAGCGGGCAAGCTCCCCGACAGGAATACGAAGCCCCATGCAATACCACCTACCACAAACACACCACCGCGTGCACTACGACTGCCTTCTCGCATGGCCCAGAAGAGCAGCGGTGCCCAGGCCATGGCAGAGGCCAGTTCAGGACGGGACATGGCCGCAGCACTGACCCCGCTAAAAGCATACGCAATGGCCCCGAAGAGGCAGGCCAGATAGCCCAGGCCCAGCACCCGTGCAAAGAGCACAAAGGTCAAGGCCATCACTATCAGCGACAGGAAGGCATGGGCCGCAAGGCCTTGCTCCACAGGCAAGATCAACAGGATCATATTCAACGGCTGAAAAAGGGCAGTGTTGGGATTGGCCATAAAGGGCGTGCCACACATCTGCCATGGATTCCACAAGGGTAAATCCCCATCCCGCAACCGTTCAAAGCCATAGGCATACATGGGGTAGGTCTGTTCATAAAGTGACGCGTTTTCATAGGTACGTTCACGCAATTCACCCGAGGGGACTTCCACCTGAAGCCAATAGAGGGGAGCCAATACCAGAAACAAAGCTCCAAGGATGAAGAGGGGGGTTAACCCATAGCGCTGTCGATTTGCTGAAAGCACGAATTACCTCGCATTGATGCACCAGACCCAAGCTCACCACCACACCTATAATGAATACCCTGTGCGCAGAATTAGATCCTAACACTCCTTACAAGGTAGATTCCAAAGACGGTGTTTCACGGGTCGGCGCATCCAGATAATAATTGTAATTCGGTGTCTCTTCCCCCTCAATGATCTCCCACGCATCATTCGCGTCAATCGCTGCAATCAAGCGCGTGCGTATGGCTTCATCCGAAATCATCCGCGCCAGACTCGCCATCACCTCCAAATGCTCCTGATCAAAACCCTTGGGCGTCACAATTAACATAACCAACTTCACGGGTTCACCATCCGGCGCATCAAAATCAATGCCTTCCCGGCATATACCCAGCACCCCGTTCACTCTGGAACCCTCATCAATACGTCCATGTGGAATAGCAGCACCATGACCTATCGCTGTTGAAAAGTCCCGTTCCCGTTCTTCCACTGTCCGGTGGAGCAACTCCCGCTGTGCCGAACCTGTATGATGCGTTCGTGCATAAAAGTCTGACAAAACATGCAGCGCATCCCATTTGTCATTCGCTTTGAAATCCACCAGAATGTACTCTTCCTGCAAAAATTCCATGAGTCGCCGTTTATCTTTACCCGTCTCCTTCGCTCGCTTCAATGCCATCCGTGTAAAGAAGGGTCCGATTATTTCGTTCACTGTCACTGCACTGAGAATTACTGTGCTGATAAAATTGGATACTTCCGGGTCTACATTCGGGTTACCTCGAAGAAATACTACCAGACCGATTGCGACCCCGGCTTGCGGCATGAGTCCCAGGCCCAGATTCGGCCAGATCCGCCGCGAAGTCCGGCTCAGCACCCCACCAATAGAAGCGCCCACCCATTTCCCCACTATGCGTGCTACCATATACGCTGCACACACGAAGCCCACATCTGCCAGATCCTCCAGATGCAACGAAGCACCTGCCATAGTAAAAAAGCAAATAAACAATAGTAATTCTAGTGGTTCAAGCGACCGCGTCTGGCGCATGGCCTCTTCCGATGCATTACCCAGATACATGCCAAAGAAAAGCCCTGTCAGCAACGGACTCAGATCCAGCATCTCCGAAATGCCTACACTCAACAAAATAGCGATGAACACCACACTGAAATCATGGACCTTGGGACGATGGACCATCTTCTCTGTGATCGAACCCAGGACAATCCCCAATAACATGGAACCGCCAAACTGCCACAACGTGTGGAACAGTGGCCAAAACACCGATCTGCTCGATGCTTCCGCTGATTCATAATCGGCCAGCAGGGTACTGGCAAAAGCGAAGAGGACAATGCACAACATATTGTCCAGTGCTACCACCGACAAGAGTGTCTTTACAAATGGACCCTTTGAACGGGTTTCACGAATGAGGGCCACTGTCGTCGCCGGTGCCGTTGCCGCTCCAATGGCACCCAGCACAAAGGCCAGATTCCAGTTCTTTGTAATCATCCATGTCACCAGCGTCACACACACAACCGCACCAATCACCTCACCCAAGGCTATCGATACAATCCTGCGAATCGCATTATGAATCCGTCGATAGCTCAGCTGACTCCCCACAGCCACCGTAATCAGGCCCATAGCGAAAGTCGATAAGGGCTGAAGATCTTCCGTAAGTTCATGGCCCATGAAGAGATCGAATCCCGCAGGACCGATTATGGCACCTGCCAGAATCTGTCCCGTTATGCCGGGGATATGCAACTTGCGCGCCAAAGCACCACCAACGATTCCTGTAATGAGGATAATACTCAATACGAGCAGTGGTCCCATCTCACTTGTGAGGTAAAAATCGAGACCCATAAACCAATCTGACATATATATTCCATCCTCATACAACACGTTACACCCCCCTTTATAGAGCAAAGGCCCCCCTCATTTCACCTCGGACGCAATCGTGGTACAATAGCAGTAGAGCAACGAACCCGGAAGAACAAGCCAAATTATGAAGAACAAACTCGGTAAACGAGCCCATAAACTCGAAGAAAACCTCGTTGAACATGTGAAAGCATTTCGCGAAAAGGAAGCCGATGCTGGCACCGTCATCGCACGCATCAAGAAAGATACCAAACGATTTTTCTCCAGCATGTTTAGCAAACGTGCAACGGGTAGTCGAAAAAAAGCCATACACTACGTCAAGCAAGGTATGAAAGAATTTAACAAGCGCGACCACCGCGAGGCCATCCACTACTTCGAAAAGTCGGTTAAAGCCGACCCCAACTATGCACGCGCCTATGCCTATCTCGGGGATGCACATCACAAGCTCAGGCACACCACCAAAGCTGTAAGTGCCTGGCAAATGGCCATTGAGGTTGACCCTAAATCCGACGCAGCACAACACGCCAAGGATCGCCTGCGCACTGCAAATGTTTCATAGGGTATCGTCCCCGTGCAGACAGGGACCTCCGCGTCCATCTTCCGGATGTATCAGTCGGTAGCTACCAATCGGGGATTCCCGCCTGCGCGGGAAATATATAAATGCATCGTCTCCATGTAGACGGGGACCTGCGCTTTGGAAATAATTTTGTCAGCGAATTAGTGAGCACTTCCAATTCCCAACTCGATTGGGCTGTTACAAGCCGAGCTTCGGTCCCTCCAACAGTATCCCAAGCTCCAGCCGGAGATTGCACACTTCAAGTTTGAGACCACCTGGCACCACCACCAATCTTGCACTCTTTGCCCTCAAACCGTATCATCTAAGACCATGTCAAAACCTGTGTTAAGCCTGCAAGGCATTCAAAAAAGATTCGGCGGAATCTATGCTCTCCACAAGGTGGACTTCGCTATAAAACCCGGTGAAGTCCACGGACTCATCGGCGAAAATGGCGCAGGTAAAAGCACCCTCATCAATATCGCTACGGGCCTCTTCCCTCACGACGCAGGCACTGTCCACCTCGATGGGCATCCCTTTAAGCCCGACACACCACGCGCAGCAGCCACCCAGGGCGTCTATGTGGTCCATCAGGAAGCCGACCTCTTCCCCCAACTCAGCATCGCTGAAAATATGCTCCTGGGTGAAGGGCTGGAGCGCAATGCCCTCGGCCTCATCCAATGGAACAAGACCAATGCCCATGCTGCCCGGCGTGTGGCTGCCCTGGGTGAATCCTTTAATGTGCGACAGGACGCCGCAGGCCTTACCGTAGCCCGGCGCACCATGGCTGAAATCGCCACTGCCGTTACCCACAAACCCAAAGTCCTCTTCCTTGACGAACCCACCGCGGCCCTTTCCAGCAATGAAATTGATACCCTGTTTCAGCAAATAGAAATCCTGAAAAAACAGGGTACCGCTATCGTCTATGTGAGCCATCGCCTGAATGAAGTTCTTCAGCTCTCCGACCAGATTACCGTCATGCGCGACGGCGCCACTATCGAAACCGGCCCGGTAGCAGACTGGTCCATGGATCGCCTCATCGCGACCATGGTGGGGCGCAGCATCGAACACGGCGCAGGTAAACGCGAAGTCCCCATAGGTGGTGTACGACTGGATGTACAACATGCCCAGGCCACGACCAAGGCCTTCAACGACATCACGCTCCAGGTTCGGGCAGGCGAAATTGTGGGGCTCTATGGCTTTGTAGGTGCAGGCCGCAGCGAATTCGCCCAGGCCCTGTTCGGTCTCCATCCCATGCATAACGGAACCGTAAAACTGGACGATGTCCCGATCAATATCAAAAACCCGCGCCAGGCGGTGAAGCAGGGTATGGCCTACCTCCCGGAAGATCGTCTGGTTCAGGGCGTATTTCGAGGTCATTCGCTTAAACACAATGCCAGTGTCAGTATCCTGCGAAAGCTGTCCCGTTTCGGATTCATCAACAATCAAAAAGAAACAGACCTCGCGGCCCAGGTCATCACCGACATGCAAGTCCGCACGGATTCCATGGACCAACCCATAGGTACCCTCAGCGGGGGGAACCAGCAGAAGATTGTGTTTGGTAGGTGGCAGGCTACAGCGCCCAAGGTTCTTATTCTCGACGAACCAACCCGGGGCGTGGATGTGGGAGCCAAAGCCGAGATTCATAAACTCATCTGTGACCTGGCCGAAAAAGGGACGGCTATCCTCCTCATCAGTTCGGAGCTACCTGAAATCATGTCCATGAGCGACCGGGTAATCACCCTGTCAGAGGGGCACCAAACAGGCGAATTCATTCCTGAACGAGATGGAGAAGTGGCCATCGCGGCAGCGGCCGTACCAAAGCAACAGAAAGATTCCTGCACATCCACGAAAAAGGCTTCCCGACTGGCAAAGTTGCTGGAATTTCGCGAAGCCGGGCTATTCGCCTTCATCTTATTGCTCTGTGCCATCATGACCGGGTTGCGTCCCGATTCCTTTGCCACGACAGAAAACTTTCTTGACATCCTGGTTCGTGCAGCCATCCCCGCTATCCTTGCCCAGGGCGCCATGTTCATCATCTGCACAGGCGGTATCGACATCTCGATCGGCTCCATGATGGGCCTCACCGCGGCACTCACCGCTATGGCCACCAAGCAGGGCCTACCGCCCATCCCCACCCTGGCACTAGGTATGGGACTGGGTATTTTACTCAGCACCCTCAACGCGAGTCTCTCTCTTATTGCACGCATCCACCCCATCATCGTCACCCTTGCAGGCATCAGCATCTTCCGTGGTTCCATGCACCTCGTCACAGGCGGTCACGAAATCACCCTTATGCCCGACACATTCCGTGCCATGGCCAATGGCACCCTCATGGGCATCCCAAAGATCTGCTACTACGTCATCTTCGTCACGGCCATAGCCCATATCATCCTGCGCTATACCCTTACCGGGCGTCGCGTTCTCGCACTGGGTAACTCCGAATCCGCTGCCCAGCTCATCGGCCTCTCCAAGACGCGACTCACCTGTTTTGTCTTCGCCTTCTCCGGAGCACTGGTCGGACTCGCTGCCATTTTGCAAACGGGTTTTTATGGCAAGGTCCAATCCAACTGTGGCGAGGGCTACGAACTCCAGGCCATTGCTGCTGCGGTCATTGGCGGTACCAACATCCTGGGGGGGCGGGGTTCGGCTATCGGCACCCTCCTGGGCGCGTTCCTCATTGCCTTGGTCTATAACGGCCTGATTCTTCTGGAGGCCAGTGCATACTGGCAAAACATCTTCGTGGGCAGTCTCATCCTTGCCGCCGTCGCGCTGGATGCCTTCCTCACGCGCATGCGGAGGGCAGCACAATGATTCAATTGCTCTCCCGTCATCGTGAAGCGACCTTGTTCCTTGTCCTGGTTGTGCTCTTTACAGGCTTTGCGCTCACCACGGAAAATTTTCTCGACTGGTTCGGTCTGGCAGAGCAAACCCGCTACCTCATTGTTCCGGGTATGCTGGCCATTCCCATGACCTTCATCATCGCGACCGCAGGTATCGACCTCTCCGTCGGATCCATCGTCGCCATGTGCGGCATCGTGCTTGGGCTGCTCTACCGTGATGCGCAATGGCCCATCGCCCTCGCCTGTCTCGCCAGCGTCATTGCAGGACTCCTCGCAGGCACTTTCAACGGGGCCATGTCCTCCTACCTGCGCATCCCGCCCCTGGTGGTAACCCTCGCCACCATGACCCTCTATCGCGGTATCGCTACCGGTCTAAGCAGAGCCAAGCCCATCAATCAATTCCCCGACGGCTTTGTTCATCTCAGTAATGGCGACCTTATTGCTACAGCGGACAATGCCTTTTACCTCCCATTCCCGATTCTTCCTTTGGTCATCGTTTCAATCGTGGGTTGGCTTCTCATGCGCAAGAGTTGGGTCGGGCGCTTTACCGAGCACATCGGCGAGAACGAGACGGCTGCTATCTTCGCGGCTATCCCCGTGGCCCATCTCAAGTGTGCCCTCTATGCGGTCTGCGGTCTGGTCTGTGGTATGGGTGCCCTATTCAATGTGGCCCTCTACAGTACGGCAAAATCCAACGCTGCCATGGGCTATGAATTGGAAGCTATCGCCTGTGTCGTACTGGGCGGTACCCGCATTAGCGGGGGTAAGGGCTCTATCCCGGGTTCCTTGCTTGGGCTTCTCATCATCGGTATCCTACGATACGGACTCGATCTCGCAGGATTTGAATCCAAATTCGTTATTATCGTAGTTGGCATTTTACTAATTGTAACCGTAGTTTTTAATGAATGGCTTGCACGGCAAGGAGAGCAGCAAAAATGAAACAGGGACTCATCGCGTTACTGACACTCATCATGGTCATCACAGGGTGTGGCGGGGATAAATCAGCAGCACCCGAAGGGGTTACCGCTACCCCGAGTGAGGATAAAAAACTGGTCATCGGGGTCATGCCCAAACTCGTGGGGATTGATTACTTCAACGCCGCTGAACGCGGTGCCGTGGAAGCGGCGAAAGAACTGGGTGTAGAGCTGGTCTATGACGGCCCTTCTACCAACGATGTACAACAGCAATCCCGCATGGTGGAAACCTGGATTACCAAAAAGTTCGACGCTATCGCCGTAGCACCCAACGACCCGGATGCTATCGGTGTGGTCCTGAAAAAGGCACGTAAGCGTAACGCCAAGGTCCTCTCCTGGGACGCGGATTCCGTGCAAGAATCCCGTGACTTCTTCGTGAATCAAGCGTCTAACGAGGCCATCGCCCGTGTGCTCATAGAGACCATGGCGAAGAATATTGGTCCTGAAGGAAAGTACATTATCCTGACGGGTTCGCTCAGTGCTTCGAACCAGAATATCTGGATGGGCGAGATGGAGAAATATCGCGCAGAACACTATCCCAACATGGTGAACCTCTCCCCCACGCCCAAGGCGACCGAAGAAGATTTTGCGCTGGCCACCCAGGTCACCCTCGATGTATTAAAGACCTACCCCGATCTCAATGGTATCTTTGCTATCACCTCCGTGGCCCTCCCCGGGGCAGCCGAAGCCCTGCGCAAGGCCAACGCCGCTGACCGGGTGTTTCTCACCGGGCTGGCCACACCTACTTCCATGCGCGAGTTTATTCTTGACGATACCTGTCGCGAAGTCATCCTGTGGAACGTACCGGACCTGGGCTATCTCACCGTCCATGCCGCTGTGGCTATGGCCAGGGGCGAACTGAAGGCCGGGGACACGACCTTCAACGCGGGGCGTCTCGGTTCCATCGAGATTCAGGGCGACCAGATCCTCTTGGGTGATCCTATCGCCTTTAACAAATCCAATATCATGGACGTGGATTATTAATTCCCCGGCATTGTTGTCCTAAACAGAAACCATCAATTAACGTATAAGTCAGCCAATAATGGGATATCTTGATAATGTTAATCGCAAGGCCTCAATTCTTCGCGTCATTGCGAGCCGAGAGCAAACGAGGCGTGGCAATCTCTTGTTCAAGTCGTCGCCGGAAAATAAGCATAGATTGCAATGGCCCAATCATCTGGACCAAGAGATTGCCGCGTCAGCTTCGCCTCCTCACAATGACGTATTTTTTTGATTCGGTAATAATACTTAAAGCACCAACGTGGTAACGCAAGGCGACATAAACCAGCCCACAGGCCCCCGCATTCTTATGCTCGGGGCCTTCCCGCCCCAGGCCCAGGGTATCCAGGATTATGGTCGTGAAATTGCCCGGGCCGTGGGCAGCGTGACCCCGTGCACCGCCATCGGTTTCAAGGCCATGTACCCCAAGGGACTCTTCCCCGGTGTGAAAGAATGCATGGACCCCACCAAGTCCATACCCGAAGCTGCTTATCTCACCGTGCGCCACGACCTCGCATGGTACAACCCCTTCGGCTGGTTCTGGACCGCACTCACCACACCCTGCGACCTCTTCCACGCGCAATGGTGGAGCCTCCCCCTCTTTCCCGTCTACCTCGTCTTTTTTCTGGTTATGAAACTCCGTCGCAAGCCCATTGTGGTTACAGTACACAATGTCCTCCCTCATGAAGAAGCCAAGTGGTTTATCCGCTGCACCCACTGGATCTGTCATCGCGCAGACCAGGTGCTGGTCCATAGCGATGACAATCTTGCGCAACTTCAAGAGGCCTACAAGCTACCCGCAGCTAAATGCGCCAAAATCCCCTTCTCCATTTACCTGCCCGATACGCCGCGAATGGATCGCAACAAGGCCCTGGACCAGTTGGGCCTCTTTCATGAACCCATATACGCACTGTGTTTCGGCACTATACGTCCCTATAAAGGGCTTCACATCATTCTGGCGGCCATGGCGAAGCTCCATACCACACCTCGCCCATTCCATCTTATTGTTGCCGGGAAGCCCTGGGAGGACTGGGACACCTATGCGCAACAGATGAGTGAATCGGGTCTCATACATCGGGTACGAACCTTCCTCGACTACATCCCCGAAGAAGAGATCCACCATTTCTTTAACGCCGCAGACTGTATTCTCCTCCCCTATACCCACTTTGATTCCCAGAGTGGTGTGGGTGCTCTCAGCCTCCCCTACCGTAAACCCCTGTATGTATCCAGGGTGGGTGGATTGCCGGATTGGGTCAATCAGGACGAGGACTGGATAGTCCCACCCAATGATGTGGATGCGCTGGCAGAGAAACTGAACACCTTCCTACAAGATCCGGAAGGACATACACAACGCTTTTCTACCGTCGCCAATACCGTCTTGTCTCAATATACACAAGAGGCCATCGCCCAAGCCCATCAAAAAATCTATGACACGGTTTTGTCCTCCCCTTGAATTACACCCCTCGTTCCCAAGCTCTGCTTGGGAATGCATACACCGGAGCTCTGCTCCGGAAAACAGACACGTTCAAGCGGGATTGCTACGACCTCAGTCCCGACTTGGATTAGGAATATAAATGCGGAGGCCGAAACTCGGCTTGCAATAGCCCGCCTCCGCGGGAATGACAGGTGAGATAGATTCAATGATAATTAAATCATCATTGGGATAATCTATGATATGGTTTTGCCCTCTCCTTGAATTAAAAGTGGGAATCACGCATATTCAGCGATGCAGCATTGAGGGAAATCATGGCGACAGACACGAACACAAAGAAGCCGCGCAAGATCATCGCCACAGTACCGCCTCAGGAAATCCTCCCCATCGTGGACAGCAATTTCGAGTCCAATGTAAAGGGTATCTATGTCATTGGCGACGTGACCGGACTCCCCCTCGTCAAGGTGGCCGCCAATCACGGCGTTGAACTCCTCGAAAAAATGGAGGCCAAGGGTGCTTTCAAGGACAAGGCTGGCGATCACCTCGATTGCGTTATTATCGGCGGTGGCCCCGCCGGACTCTCCGCTGCGCTGGAGGCACAAAAACTGGGCCTGAACTACGTGGTCCTGGAACGTTCGAAAGTCGCCAGTACAGTCCGCTCCTTTCCACCTGGGAAAAAAGTCTATTCCGAGCCCCGCTTTCTCAAAAATGTGAGTGGCCTCGACACTGGCGAAGATCGCGACAAAGACACTTTCCTCGCCATGATCGACCACCTCGTGCAGGACAACAACCTTCACGTCAAAGAAGATACCGAGGTGAAACAAGTCGTCAAAAAAGGCGATCACCACTTCGAGGTTTGCACGAAAGACGACAAATCCTTCCCTGCGAAAAACGTCATCATCGCAGTAGGGCGACAGGGTCAAGCGCGTCTCCTCGAAGTGCCGGGCGCAGACATGGCCCACAAAGTTACCTACCGATTACACACCGCCGACGACTACCACGATAAAGATGTGCTGGTCATCGGGGGTGGTAATTCCGCCATCGAAGCCGCGCTCATGCTCATGGAAAACAATCGTGTCACCCTCGCCTATCGGGGTGACAATTTTTATCGTGCAAAAGAGGAAAACCAGAAACGACTCCAGGACGCTGCGGATGCGGGTACCCTGACCATCCTCTACAACAGTAATGCCACAGCCATTCATGAAGACACCGTCGACCTGAAAGTGGGCGACGAATTAAAATCTATTCCCAACGACAACGTCCTTACCCTCATTGGCACCCTCCCCCCGGTCGATTTTCTCCTCGACATGGGCCTGGAACTGGACGGAGTCTGGAACAAGAAACGCGTCCTCTTCTCCATCATCGGCCTCGTAGTCGGTATCTTCATTTACTTCGGTGCAAAAAACTTCGTACTCACCCCCGACAGCGCCGCAGCAGAAGGTGCGCCCTATTACATACCCGGCTTTAGTTGGCTCTTCACGGTTATCCCCGATTATTTCTCCAACCTCTACGGATTTTACTACCTCCTCTACTTCTCGCTTATCACGGGCTTCGCCCTCTACTGGGGCTTCCGCTACAAACACCGCCTTATCTGGCGACGGAACATCTCCATCATCATCGCCCAATGGACCCTCTGGTGGGGCATCCCCACGGGCCTCGTCATCCTCCTGGGCAAAAATCCCTGGACACCCCTCTTCGCACGTTCCATCAACGCATGGCCCCTCAAGATCAACGCATTTCAGGTGGAACCCATGGTCGGTTCCGGCGACCCGGCCTGGTGGCATACTGTCGCCGTCGTCGGTGTGGTCTGGGCCGTGGTCCTCACCTTCATCATCATTCCCCTCTTCACTCTACGCTTCGGCAAGCTCTACTGCACCTACATCTGTTCCTGCGGTGCCCTCGCTGAAACGGTGGGCAACTCTTTCCGACATCGTGGTCCCAAGGGCGACCTGCCCCGCAAGCTGGAAAAAATGGGCTTCGTATTTATCGCCCTCGCGACTGTGGCCACCATCGCCGATCTCATGGGCTGGCAAGGCCCCTACGGACTCTACAACGTCTGGGTCGGCACCTTCCTCGCGGGTGCACTCGCCATCGGGTTGTATCCCTTTCTTGGGCAACGGGTCTGGTGCCGTATGGCGTGTCCCCTCGCCTTCTGGATGAATTTCTGGGGGCGCTGGTCCAAATTCAAGATCACACCGGAAAAAGGCAAGTGCATCGACTGTAATGTCTGCAACCAATATTGCCAGATGGGCATCGACATAAAATCACGCGCCCTCCAGGGCAAACCCATCACCCTCGTCGATACCCCCTGTGTGGGTTGTGCAGAGTGTGTGGTCCGCTGCCCCATGGAAATCCTCCATCTGGGCGATGCCCCCATTAAGCGCAACACAACCGATGCTGGCCCCGGCAAAACCGTCGCCATGTCCATACACAACACCTACGACATTCCCAGGTGCAACGAAATGAGTCAAGATGAACGCAGCTAAATCATGGAAAACACAATCATGACCCAAGAAAAAAAATCCTACTACGGTGCCTTCTTCTGGATCGCCCTCATCTCCTTCATCGTCCCTATCGTTGTCGCGGTAAAAGCTTTCGACGTGGTTACCCCCGCCACCAAACCCACGCCTGCACCCGATGTCTCTGGCGTGGACCATGCCCTCTGGGACTACCTTCTCAAGGCCTATGTCGAAAACGGCCTCATCGACTACGACGCCATGGCCCGGGACCACCTCTTCCCCACCTATCTCCAGCAACTCGGTGCGGCCCAACCCGACAAACTCGCTTCCGACGATGAACGCCTCGCCTTGCTCTGCAACGCCTACAACGCCTTCGTCATCAATGGCGTAGTTACCCACAAAATCACCACCTCGGTTATGGACTACACCCACAACGAGAAGGGCTTCTTCGATATCCCCGAACACATCTTCGCGGGCGAGACCATGAGTCTCAATAATCTGGAACACAAGATCATCCGCAAGACCTACGACGAGCCCCGCGTCCACGTCGCCCTCGTATGCGCTGCGGTCAGTTGTCCCGCTATCCGCCCCGAGGCCTTCATCGGCGACCGCATCGATCAACAACTCACAGACCAGGCCAAGCTCTTTGCCAACGACCCAAAATACGTCGCCTATACCGACACCATTCAGCTCAGCCCCATTCTGAATTGGTACGGCGAAGATTGGGATAACCACGGCGGCACCCGCGCCTGGCTCGCAGAACGCGTCCAGGATGACACCCTGAAACAGGCCCTGCTCAACGACGATATCAAGGTCACCTACAGCACCTACGACTGGACCCTCAACACCCAGGGCCCCCGCGCAAGCGGCAATGCGCCCAAGGCCGACTTCGGTTCCGGCTCCATTCCAAACGAGTAGGCGGACCATGACCATCACACCTAAAAAAGTCATCACCCTCCTGTGCATACTCTTCATCATCACCGCGCCCTTTATATTCCCCGTACGCGACACCCTCGTTCAGGTCATGGAATCTCTCGCACAATTCGGCATCATGGGTCTCGTCATCGGTGCCCTCCTCTACATCCCCGCCTGCGTCCTCTTCCTCCCCGGCAGCCTCGTCACCCTCGGCATCGGCTCCCTCGCCGCCATCCTCTTCCCCGGCAAGCTCCTTCTTGCAATCTTGGCGGGCACCTTCACCGTTTCTGTCGGCTCCGTGTCCGGTGCTTCCGCCGCCTTCCTCCTCGGACGTACCCTCGCCCGTGATGCCATCACCCGCAAACTCGAAAACAATCCCCGCTTCAAGGCCCTTGACCGTGCCATCGAACAACGGGGCCTCAAGATGGTTTTCCTCCTCCGCCTCTCCCCCATCTTTCCGTTTAACTTCCTCAACTACGCCCTCGGCCTTACCCCCATTCGCTTCCGAGACTACCTCCTCGCCTCCTGGATCGGTATGCTCCCCGCCACCATCCTCTACGTCTACCTCGGCACAGGCATCACCAGCCTCGCCAACACCGCCGCAGGCGTCCATACCCCCACCTCGCCCTGGGTTAGCGCACTTAAAATTGTTGGCTTTCTCGCCACTGCAATACTGGTCATCTATATCAGCCGCACCGCCAAAAAAGTGCTCGACGAGACCGTCCCCGAGGGCTGAAACGCCCCACAGAAAAAAACGTGATCTTCCCCGGCTAATGTGCTATCTTGGACTTAAATGTCCAGTTTAAGCATTACCAACTATGGGGATCTCTGTACCATGAAGAAACTTGCCGTAGTACTAATCGCCTGTATGTTCGTCCTGCCCACAGCCTTCGGACAATCCGGTAGCATGGACCAGCTCTATAAACTCAAGGATGCCAAGACGCGCTCCATCAGCCCGGAAAATTTCACCGGCGAAAAGGGCAAGGGGGGCATGGCGACCCTGGAAGAGGGCAACGCAGCCCACGCCGCACGTGAGCTGGGCCAGAAATGGAAGGTCAACCCGTACATCTATATCGAACCCGGCGAAACCGTCACCCTCGCTGAGATGGACGGCCCCGGCATCATCAACCATATCTGGATGACGCCCGTGGGCGATTACCGCCTCATGATTTTCCGTTTCTACTGGGACGATGAAGAAACCCCCTCCATCGAAGTGCCCGTAGGCGATTTCTACGCCGCAGGCTGGGGCCAGGGCAATGAACCCGAGATAACCTCCCTCGCCGTATGTGTCAATCCCCGTAGTGGCCTCAATTTCTATTGGCAGATGCCCTTCCGCAAGAAATGCAAAATCACCATGGAGAACATGGGCGAAAAGCGCGCCAGCCTCTACTACCAGGTGGACTACTCACTGGAAGAGGTCAAAAAAGACACCCCCTACTTCCACGCGCAATTCCGTCGCAGCAATCCCCTGCCCGACAAAGAAGACTTCACCATCCTCGACGGTGTCAAAGGTAAAGGCAACTATGTAGGCACCTACCTGGCCCATGGAGCCAATAGCGGGGGGTGGTGGGGCGAAGGCGAGATTAAATTCTTCATGGACGGTGACACAGAATTCCCCACCATCTGCGGTACAGGCGAGGAAGATTATTTCTGCGGGTCCTATGGTTATGAAGAGCGAATGCTGAAAGATGGAACCTATAGCTATTCCAGCTTTACCTCGCCCTATACCGGTTTTCACCACATCCCCTTTAAAGGTGAGCAACGTCGCTTCGGGCAGTATCGCTGGCATGTGCTGGACCCGGTGCGCTTCGAGGAAGACCTGCGCATCACCATCCAGTGTATCGGCTGGCAGAGCGAAGGCCGCTATCTCCCACTCCAGGATGATATGGCCTCCGTCGCCTACTGGTATCAGCTGGAACCCCACGCTCCTTTCCCCGCCTTACCCGAAAAGGACAAGCTGACCATTTCAAGAAAATAGTTAGTCGCCGAGGGCGTTCAGGTTTTTCACGTTCCCTATTGCATGCCGTGCTACGGTCTCTGCCTGGGAATGCATATCCCGGAGTTCTGCTCCGGAAAACGAGTGTGCTCGACTGGTAATGCTACGGCCTCAGTCCCGACTTGGGCTAAGCATGCTAACGCGGAGATTCCCGCCTCCGCGGGAATGACAAGGTTTGTAGGTTTTTCTGTGGTACAGCACAAGCAAAGTGGGTTCAACATGGAATCAGCAGTGACGAAAAATCCTTTCTTCGCAACTCGGTTCGCAATGACGTGTGGGGTGGGGACATCGTTGCCAACTGTGTAGTCCATGCGAGCAAGAGATTGCCACGTCGGCGGGGCCTCCTCGCAATGACGGGCAACACAAGGTCGTCTTACCCGCCCAGGGCGTTCAGATTGTTCTGTGCTTCTTCCCAACCCGGTGCCAGTTGCAAGGCGCGCGAAACACTCTCGCGGGCCTTTTCTTTTTCACCCAACTGAAACAGCACCACAGCCAGGTCGTTATGGATCACCGGATCCTCGGCATCCAGCTGCATGGCCGCCACCAGACACTCCAGTGCTGGATTCAAATTTCCGTTCTGCGCAAAAGCCTCCGCCTCACTCCGAAGCCCATGGGCTTTAACACGGTTCCGGAATTCAGCGATCCCCGGTGCCATGTCTTGCGCCAATTCCAACTCCCGTAGGGCATGCTCTCCCTCCCCCTGGCGGTCATATACCCGCGCTAACATCAACCGCGCCATAAGTTGATTCGGTGCCTGAATCGTCACCGCTTCCAGTCGCCGTTGCGCCTCCGCAACACGTCCATCATGCAACGCAATCGCCCCCAGCGCAGTCACAACATGGGGTGGCGAAGTGCCTGCACCCTCCAGCTGCAACAAGACTTCTTCCGCTTCCTTCAAATCACCCCGATTCATCAGGATATTCGCCAACGTCGTTGCCGTTTCCAGATGCAGAGGATCCAGGGCTTGCGC
>CALAXS010000071.1 GCA_937895305.1 uncultured bacterium | reverse complement strand
GAGTATTACGAGGTGTGGCAATCTGGCTTGGTCCAGATGATATAGAAAAGGAGAGCGTAAACAGCATTCATGACCGATAAACCCGACATAGCCAATTTCGATCATAACGCCTCGCTATTGCAATTGTTGCAGGCAGACGAAGAAATGAGCGAGGACGCACTCGTGGATATTCCACAACGGGTATTGAGCAAACCCGTGCGCAAACTCCAGCCCGATGAGCTACTATGGCTTCTGTCGCAAGGGGTAAGCCTCGCTGTAGTGGTGCCCCTGTCCATCGAAAAGCTACAGGATGCGCCCATGCTCGAAGCGCAGACCCACCCTGGTGATTTGCTGATAGCCCTGATGGAGAGTAGAATCGCTTTCTGGCTCGCCCACTACGAATACTGGGAAGCCGTTATCGAAATCCTCACCGAAGTCATAGAACAACTCCAGGCCAAGGCCCCGGAGGAAGAAGGCGACGACTACATGCCCGGCTATGTGGGCGATGATTTTATGGGTGCCCTAATGCATTTTCGCGGCATCTTCAAAGAGTAACCAAAACAAGGAATCATGACCCTATGGCTGAAGAAGGCCTCCAAACCTTTATTGTGGATGAAGAATATCAGGATTTGCGGCTGGATGTTTTTCTGGCTGCGGTCATGGAAAACGAGTCGCGTTCCTACATCCAGAAACTTATCAAAGACGGCTGCGTCACCATTGATGGCGACGCCATTACCAAATCAAAACGTGCCGTGCGACTGGATCAGCGCATCGGCATCAACGCACCCCCTATACCCACAGTGATTCCCGCAGGCGAAGACATCCCCCTGGATATCCTCCACGAAGACGACGCAGTACTCATCATCAACAAGCCCAGCGGGCTGGTGGTTCACCCCGCACCCGGCCACAGTACAGGCACGCTCGTGAATGCCGTCCTTCACCACTGTCCCAATATGGAAGCCAGCGGCGAGGACCCATCCCGGCCCGGCATTGTCCACCGTCTCGACCGGGACACCTCTGGCGTTATGGTCGTCGCAAAAACACGCCTCGCCCTGAGTCATCTGGCACAACAGGCTGCCGCCCATACCTTTGACCGACGCTACCTCGCCCTGGTGCGTAGCGAATTCAAGGAAGAGCACGGGCGCATCAATGCATCCATCGGTCGCAGTCTCTCGGACCGGACCCGTATGGCCGTGACGGGGATTCGTGCCAAAGACGCAGTAACCAATTTCGAGGTGCTGGACCGTTTCGGCTGTGCGTCCCTCGTGGCACTGCAACTGGAAACCGGACGCACCCACCAGATTCGCGTACACATGCGCTTCGCAGGCCGACCCGTTCTGGGCGATCCGGTGTATGGCGAAACCACATTCAAAAACTGGGTCCTCTCCGAAGAGGCCCGTGCAGCACTACTCGCCCTGGAAGGACAGGCCCTGCACGCGGAACGCCTGGGCATCACCCATCCAGAGACTGGAGAACGCCTCACCTTTACAACACCCCCTCCGGCAGACTTTCAACGTGCACTGGACGCACTCCGCGCCATGAGCAATAACACCGAAAAGGCAGACTAGACTATGCGCATCCTTCTTCAAGGTATAGTACTCCTGCTCCTGAGCCTCAGCGCACTTTCCTGTGGCGCTACGGACGATAGCCAACGCGAGGCACCTGAGCAGCCCGAACTCTCCGGCAACGAACCCGTGGTGCAAGAGTCCACAGCAGAGTAGCGCACTATTGCGCCCAGGGTCGGCTCTCGTGCTATGGTAAATTAAAGGGACCAGGCACAGGAGATCAGCACATGGCCGGACAGTACATTCTCGCATTCGACCAGGGAACCACCAGTTCACGAAGCATCCTCTTCAATCACGCCGGGGACATCGTAGCCACCGCGCAACAAGAGTTTGAACAGATCTTTCCTCAACCCGGCTGGGTAGAGCACAACGCCGAAGAAATCTGGACTTCCCAACGCGCTACCGCGAAGGCCGTCCTGGAGAAAGCAAACGCCACCCATGCTGACGTCGCTGCAATCGGTATTACCAATCAACGGGAAACCGCGGTGGTCTGGAACCGGACGACGGGCAAACCCATCCACAACGCCATTGTCTGGCAATGTCGCCGTACCACAGAAATCTGCGAGGCCCTGACAGCAGCAGGACACAGTGATACCATCCGGCAAAAGACCGGCCTCGTTGTGGATGCCTATTTTACAGGCACAAAAATCCAATGGATACTGGATACCGTGCCCGGTGCCCGTGAAGCAGCAGAAAAAGGCGATCTCTGCTACGGCACCATCGATGCATGGCTCCTCTACAACCTCACCGGGCGCCATGCTACCGACTACTCCAATGCGTCGCGGACCATGCTCTTCAACATTCACGACCTCGATTGGGACGAAGAACTCCTGACGCTGCTAAAGGTACCCCGCGCTGGTCTGCCCGAAGCCTGTCCTTCCAGTCATACCTTCGGTAGTACCACCGTGCTGGGCGGTGAAATACCCGTAGCCTCCCTCATCGGCGATCAGCAAGGTGCACTCTTTGGCCAGGCAGCCTTCAATCCCGGCGAATCAAAAAACACCTACGGAACAGGCTGTTTCCTGCTCAGCAATACCGGAACCACAGCCGTAACTTCCGAGAACGGTCTCCTGACCACCATCGCCTGGGGTGTGAATGACACCGTGGTATACGCCCTCGAAGGCAGCATATTCGTCGGTGGTGCCGTTATACAATGGCTGCGTGATGCCCTGGAGCTTATTCAATCCGCCAATGAAACCGAAGCTCTGGCGACTGCAGTAGAAGACAATGGGGGCGTTTACCTCGTGCCCGCTTTTACAGGGTTAGGGGCACCCTGGTGGGACATGCGGGCGCGGGGAGTCATAACCGGGCTGACCCGGGGCGCATCAAAGGCCCACATCATACGTGCCGCACTGGAATCCATCGCCTATCAATCCTGTGACGTGCTCCACACCATGGAAAAAGACACCGGTAAAGCCATTTCACGCCTGAAAGTCGACGGGGGTGCCTGTGCAAATAACTTTTTAATGCAATTTCAGGCAGATATTCTCGATGTCCCTGTAGAACGCGGTCAAGTCCTTGAAACGACAGCACTTGGAGCCGCTTTTCTGGCCGGCCTGGCTGTCGGTTTCTGGCGGGACACATCGGAGCTTGAGGGTATATGGCAGCTTGACCGTGCTTTCGTTCCAAATATGTCGCAAGATAAACGAAATCAACTACTTACAGAATGGAATCGCGCAGTAAATAAGGCCAAATCGGACTGATTTATTTGTGTATTTTCCTTGTCAGAACATCATTCCTGTGTTACAATAAAGTTGGTCAGCGCCACATGTGGCGTTTCTCCTTCCGCGGAGGTCTGGTACGAATCTCGTGTCAGGCCTCTTTTTTTTTGCCCGGGAAGGCTCAAAAAAGAAAGATCGCTGGAAGGAAAGGAAATGGTTGGGACTACAGCATCGCTATACCGGGGGATTAGATAGCCTGCTGAACCGTGAGCGTGGTCACCGGGGAAAGCACAAGGTCGCCATCAAACCGGAACAGGGAATACCCCTGAATTTCAATGTCACCCGAAGCATTCTCAGGAATATTCACGGTATATACAAAGGTAGCGGGTAACGGGGGTATACCCACATACCCAAATTCGATAGGCTCATTCGATTCAGACATTAATGAGGGAATTGCATTGCTACCCGACTGTAGCGGATAGGAATTAAAGGTCCAGTCTGCGGGAAAGATCTGATTAATGCCAATAGCATATACCGTTTCAGTGCCAGCATAGTCGAAACTGACCTCAATATCCATAGTTCCACCCGGAACATAAGGCGCACCGTTCAGTACACGCATGGTGATGCTGAGTTCCTCGCTGAGGCACCCCGAGAATACTACCGGGACCAGCAGCAGGGACAGTACGATAAGCGTACGACGCATCAACGACATTTCTAAACCTCTTAAGTGAACGATTCAATCCCACACGCTTTACTGTACACGGATTCAAGAGAAGTGTGTCAACCTTGCCCTAATTGGGGATAAGGGTATTCATAACCACTGGTGACACAAAACCAGCGCCATCAAAGCGAATCCCACCACAACCATCCAGGGCCTGGGCACCCGAAGCGTTTTCAGGCACATCAAGCCGATAGGTGAAGGTTACCGGTAAAGTGGGTACATCGATATATGCAAACTCAAGCAGGCCCGTGGTCTCGTCAAGGGCATAGGTATCAGGCAACGAAGCCGCAGGCTGCACGCCGGGATAAGAATTGAAGGTCCAGTCCGGCGGAATATAATCACGACAGCCCAACGCAAATACCGTGTCTCCCCCCGTGTAGTCCAAGGTAATCTGAACATCCACAGTACCCCCTGGTGTATATCCCGGTGAAGGTGTCTGTGTCATGGTGAAGCCAGCTGCTATAAAATTGTCACACGCCGCGCAGAAACCACCACAAAGTTCACCCTCTCCTTCACCCTCAAGGGATCCCTCGCCTTCGCCCTCCCCTTCGGCAGAAACACACACCGCATCATTCACCGTAGTATCAAAGACCCCTGCGCTGGTCGTAATCGACAAGGAAACGTCATAACAACCCGGTACCGTATAGGTGTGACCGGGATTTTGTAGCGTACTGACACCACCATCCCCAAAGGTCCACGACCACGCTGTAATCGTAGCATTACCTGCCATGGACGTATCGCTGAAATCCACATCAAGGGGAGCGGGTCCAGTATCCGGATCGACGCTGAAAGCAGCCTCGGGCATGCACCCGGCAAGGAGTAGCGTCATCCCGGTAAATACCAGAAGAACCCAAAGCTGACTATTGAATTTCACTGCAAAACCTCCTGAGCAGTGTACTGCTGAGACCGTGTCCGTATAGACACCCGGTAAGTA
>CALAXS010000070.1 GCA_937895305.1 uncultured bacterium | reverse complement strand
AAGCTGTTGCAACCCTGGAAGGGATCGATAAATTAATCATCCTGTTATATATGATCGGCGTATTGGCGCTGGGCTCTTTTTTTGGACGGTATGTAAAATCCGCAGGAGATTTCTTTGTAGCGGGTAAGACCTTGCCCTTCTGGGCCATTGGCATGTCGGTGGTGGTGAGTGATATTGGCGCCACAGACTTCATCGCTACTTCGGGTGCTGGGTACACCTATGGGGTCGCTGCGGCGAACTTTGACTGGATCGGCTCCATGCCGGCCATGTGTTTCGCGGCCTTTATCTTTATCCCCTATTACTGGCGGGCAGGGGTGTTTACCATTCCTGAATTCCTGGGGCGACGCTATAACACCGGGGTACAGATGATTCATGCGTCCATCTGGGGGGTCTTCCTCCTGGTCATGCTGTCGGTCATGCTCTGGCTCACGGCAATTACTTTACAAACCATTCTCGGCTGGAACCCCTACTACTGTGTCTGGCTTATCGTCGCGCTCACTGGTATTTACACGGTTTCTGGTGGCTTGTCTGCTGTGGTGATGACGGACGTGGTTCAGATGGTGGTCATGTTCGTGGGGGGGGGCGCGCTGGTCCTGTTGAGCCTGAATGCTGTAGGTGGGTGGTCGCAACTCAAGGAAGATGTGCTCACCAAGGAACCGGACGTTATTGTATCTTTTGCCTTTGAATCAGAAGAGGATGCTACAGGCTTTGATGGCATCCCACTCATTGAAAAGACCCTGAACGATTCGAGCATTGCTTTTAACGATGTACGTGACGCTACCCCCAATCAAAAGACTGAGGCAGCCTATGCCATCTCTATCCCTTCGGGGGAAACAGAAGACATTAACCTGCTGGTTGCCACACGCAACAATGTGCATGAAGCATTGGCAGTTGCCGTGGCTGACCAGGCCGAGGTAGAGGGTAGCTTGCGGAATTATCCCAGCTTCTTTACCTTGCTGTTACCCCATGACTCCCCCACGCCGTATCCCTGGACGGGAATCGTCTTTGGTCTGGGCATCGTCATGGCCACAGGCTACATGGCGGGTAACCAGGCGGTCGTACAGCGTACGCTGGGAGCCCGGTCTGAATGGGACGCCAAGGGCGGTATGCTCTTTGCCGGGTTCCTGAAGGTGTTCATTCCGCTGCTGGTAATATTGCCGGGGCTTTGTGCGGTGGCCTATCTACCGCCCATGCAAAACGGGGACCAGGCAGTCCCCACCATGATTCGTGAAATTCTGCCGCCGGGTCTGCGCGGACTCATGTTCGCTGCGCTCTTTGCGGCGTTGATGTCCAGTGTGGATTCTTATCTGAACTCGGCAACGACCATCTGGACGACAGACCTCTATGGTCGCGTGCACGAGGCTTTCACTGGAAAGCGTCTCGGAGATAGAACAACCTTAATTCTGGGTCGTATTTGCACAGCGGTCTTCATTATCACAGCGGGGCTTTGTGCGCCTTTGCTGGCGGGTGAGGAAACCATGTACAACTTTATCCAGACCGCCTTGTCCATGTTCCAGGGTCCGGTCTTTGCCATATTGCTGTTGGGCATTATGTGGCGCAAGACCAACCAGTGGGGTGCCCTTGCTGGACTCATATTGGGTGTTGGTTTTACTACCATACTGAACAGCACTGAAGGCGTATTCCCGTCGGACGACCCCTTCCTCTTTATTGCCTGGTGGTCCTTTGTATTCTCTATCATCGTTACGGTGGTGGTGAGTCTGGTCACACCGCAGGATCCGGACGAGAAGGTGCGTGGACTGGTCTTTGGCCAGGTCATGCAGGATGGTGAAATGCAACGTGTACTGCGCAACCGCTCAGAGGAGGCATAAGCTATGAGTGAGTGGATTAATCAAACCTTTAGTGGCCCATTAACGGCCTTCTTCAGACCCATAAACAATCTCTTTGTCGGGGTGGATCCCTTCTGGTGGATCGCTTCTGCAGCGGGACTCTTTACCTTGACCATGCTGTGGGTGTGTTTCGTATTGAAAAAGGAATATGTCAATGTGGACCAACCCAAGCCGGGTCTCCTCTATGACCTGCGGGTTTGGACGGTCCTTTCCATGCTACCGCACGTATTGATTTATATTTTCTTCAACTAACGTATTAATTATATTGAGGATATTTACCATGTCTGATGATGATACCAAAGCCCATGCCAAGCGTGATGCGGAAACCCTGATTGCGCTTGGGATGTTTATGGTTGTCCTGTCTATCCCTGTGCTCATCGGTACGATCTATGCAGAAACCACTTACGCAAAGGTAGTCAATGTCGTTAGTGCGCTCATCCTCATGGCGATTGGCGGGGGCTTTACCATGCGTGGCTGGACAGGGCTGAAAAAACTAACGTGAATCCCAGCCAGTATTTACCTATCCGCGCAGGGATAAAGGATGTAGGCCCCTTATTTAACAAGCGGGGATTCCTGGCTTCTCTGCTCCCCTCTTCTAATAAAAGCAACAATGCAGCCTTACCCCGTATAGAGCAAATCTGGTTTCCCTATTACCTGCTGAACTTTCAGGTGACTTCCACCAAGGGACCGGGGACCATGCTGTGTAGTGTGGAGGCCTGGTCCGGCAGTTTCGCCATCTTTCAGATGGATGATTTACTCATCGACGGCTTGCCGGATGATGGGCCCATCTTTCCAGCTTCGCTGTCCCAGGCCGAGGCAGAGGCCAGTGGACGCAAGGAACTCCTACATACCATCATGCGGCAGCGTAGTCGAGGAGCAAAGCCCATCCCGGAGGCCATTATCGATACGCGGCTTATCCTTTTCCCGGTCTATGTCTATTATTTCGAGCGCAAGATAGGCTTTGTAGACATTAAGTTGCGTGAAGCGGTTACCGGTGCGGGGCTGGGTCAACGCACCAAGAGTGCCCTGTTGCAGGCCTTTCTCGAGCGGGACAAAGAGTAGCCGTAGATATATATCCAGTGAGCACAACAATGCTATTTTCAAGGCCTCGGTCTATGCATTCCCAAGCAGGGACTTGGGAACGAGGAAGGCAACTACTCGTCATTAGTGAGCACTTTCGCCTCAATCCCAGCCCCCCTTGTCACCCCTGCGAAAGCAGGGGTCTCCCCACCGCCACTCCAATCTAAATTACTACAATTGATACTCAAATTTTGTTTATCCATAGTATGGTTTTCAATCATTACGCAAAATTTAAGCTAGTATTTATCACGGGGAGATTCCAGCTTTCGCTGGAATGACAATGTGTGTGATGTTTTGAGATGTTGTATCTATTTTGTCAGTGAATTCGTGAACACAAACGGAAATGGAAGATGGGGGTAGTGCTTTGGGGGCTTGTACCAATGTATGCATTCCCAGGTAGAGACCGTAGCACAGCAGAAGTTTGGCAACGAGGTACTATAAAAAACGCCCTGCAACGATAAAGTCGCAGGGCGTTATTATCAAATCAGAAAATAGTTCTTACAGACCACTCGTTCCTTCAGTAGCGGTATAGCTCAACACAGCCCAGGCTGCACTGGTGGGGAACTGCTCACCCTCTGAACCAATTACAGAAGCTGTGTTGCTCTGATCGGCACCAGGGAATGCAGTGTAACGCTGAAATTCAACGTGACCATCCATGAAGAGCACATTAGAACCACCGGGAATGTGATTAAACTGATCCGGTTGTGTGCTGGTAACATCCCACATAAGCGCGAGGGTAGACTGCGCCATTGCGCTACCGGCAGGGTTGTTGATATCTGTTATGAAGAAACGTTCTATTCCTTCTTTGAAGCGGAAGATATTTAATTCCGTTCCTGCTGTAACAATTGAATTGCCACTGGTGTGGACATAGGTCTGGTCACCGTCCAGGTTTTCTATCCGCTGCTGGTCAGTAACTGCAACAACCTTTAGAACATAGAAGGCCAATATAGGATCCAACGGTACGATATACTCATTACCGGGGATGGCCCAACCCATATAAATGTACGAACGGTCACTTGTTTGAATATTGGTATCATAGCTTGGATTGGTAGGATCGCCATCGGCAATTCTCATATCCAGCTGACCACCACTGTTATACCACGCACCA
>CALAXS010000069.1 GCA_937895305.1 uncultured bacterium | reverse complement strand
CGAGCAAGAATTGCTATGAATAATGATCCATCTGCGTAAATCACACCACTAGCTTTTTCCATCCTCATCAAGGGATGTAGATTTTCCCTCGTTCCCAAGCTCTGCTTGGGAATGCATATCCTGGAGCTCTGCTCCAGAAAACTGGCGCATTCAACCGGAAATGCTACAACCTCCGTCCCGATGCGGGCTAAGCATGCTGACGCGGTGATTCCCGTCTGCACGAGAATTACAGAAGAAAAAATCTCCTTCAAATACGTTAATCTTCTTTTTTCCCTGCCTCTCCCCCATCTTCTGGTGCCTTTCGAAAGACCTCTGCGGACAGAATGATAAAAAGCCCAAGCATGATGGCTACATCCGCCACATTAAATATGCCGGTGCGAACCTGGATAGGCCCCCAGGGGATGCCCATGTTCATGAAATCCACTACGCGGCCATCCCTGAAAATACGGTCGATAAGATTGCCCACCCCACCGGAAAGTATGAGCGACAAAGCCCAGACCATAGACGGTAAAAGTGATTTCCGCGTCATGAGCACCACGGCCACAATACCCAGGATAATGCTGTTAAGTCCGGTCAGGAGCCAGAAACGCAGGGATGCAGACAGCGCACTCCCGAGACTGAGGAATGCGCCTGTATTTTCCGCGTACTGGAGACGAAAAACATCCCCAAGATAGGAATGTCCGCCCGTGTCTTTCAGGGATTGTATGGCCCACAACTTGCTTGCATGGTCCAGGACCAGTCCAATAGTCACGATGGCCACAATCAGTATGATTCGGTTCCCCCGTTTTTCTATGCCCGATTCCGTCATCCTATACGCTCCGACAGGGCTTCGTCTGACAGGGGTGCTATCAACTTCAATTCGTCTTCCACAGCGATGCCCTGTTGACGCAGGGTATGCGCACGGGTCAATACCGCTGCACCAAAGAGAAGGTTCTTGGCGACCAGAGCAACTTTCCGGTTTTCCGGTGCTTCCAGGAAAGTCCCCGCAACCCACTCATTAAAGGCACCCATGGCAGGTCCACACCACACCTGATAATCTTCTGTACGGTCTGCTACCCCCTGTTTTGCCCAAAAAGATGAGTAGCCCAGATACCAACGAAAAATGAGAGCCATCTTTTGCTTTGGATTGGCCTTTGCCTTTTCAAGTTGCTTTGGGTCTCGCTCTGAAAAATAGTCCACGCACTCGCCCCAAACGGCTTCGACGGGCTTGCGTAAAATTTCGGCTTCCAGTTTTTTTCGTTCCGCTTCCGGGATGGCGTCCATACCGGGATAGGTCCGATACAAATCATAGAGCTTGTTACTGCGGGTTGTGAAGCGTGTACCTTTCTTTAGTACCTGTACAAATGATCCCATTTCAAAAAGATCCGCAGCAGGTGCCTGACCCACATCGGTCTGCGATGCCTTGGCAAGCATGGCACGCACAATGTCTGTGGTACCCGATTCAATGCAGCCCTGATTGATGGACCCGGTAACAACGTAGGCCGCGCCCATGGCGAAGGTAGCGGCAACAGCAGCAGGTGTACCGATGCCACCGCCCAGTCCTACACGAAGGGGGATGCTATACCCTTGGCTGACCTGCATCTCATTGCGTAGAGCGAGCATGGACGGGAGCACCGTCAGCGCAGGTCGATGGTCCGTATGTCCACCGGAATCCGCTTCCACGGTAATATCCTGGGCCATGGGGATTTCCTTGGCCAGTTCCGCTTCTTCTTCGGTAATTTTACCCTCAGCGAGGAGTTTTTTCAGGATACGATCTGGTGCAGGTTCAAAAAATCGTTGGGCCACTTCGAGTCGGGACAGCTTGGCAATGACATGATTGGGAGCCACTACATTCCCGTTATCATCACGATACAGACCCGTAACCCGATAGCGCACCAGACCCGGAGAAAGAGCCACATAGGCCGAGGCTTCAACCACCCGCAATCCATACTTAAGGTACAGGTCGACCACGTCTTCCTGCCAAATCGGATCATTGGGTGAATTGATCAGGTTAAAGCCAAATGTTTTATCCGGCAGAGACTGGGTGAGGCGTTCCAGGGCTTCGGTGACCCGGGCGGGTGAGAGACCTGCGGAACCAAAAAAAGACAGAAATCCCTGATTCGCCATGGCCTCGACCAGCTCTTCAGAGGCAATACCGTTGGCCATGGCCCCGGCATAGTAAGGATACTGTACATTGTAATCCTGGCAAAAGCTTCTGCTGCCCAGATGCGCAATGGTACAAGGGGCAACGTATCCGACCGCTGCTTCGGCTTTGGTGTCGGTACTATAAACCCCCAGACTCAGGTGACCCTCACTGCGATACGCGATAGAATCCCCTTGGGCCACAGCATAGACAGGAGCTTCAAGTGCTTGTAACGCATCGCGTTGCGTAAGGGATGGGCTTTCCGGACTATCCGGCAGCCAGGAGCCAATTACGGTCTGTATTTCTTCGCTATGGTCTGTGTTCGCCATCGTATATCCTAAGCGGTTTCATCGTGTTGGAATGCGCGTCATCTGCCCGATAACGGAATGGAGAGTATAGCGACCTGTGCAGATTGCATCAAATTCAGTGCCCCCATTTCCGGCTTCATCGGCCTTCTCTGGTTTCCTCTTCCGCTGTAAAACTCC
>CALAXS010000068.1 GCA_937895305.1 uncultured bacterium | reverse complement strand
ATAGATTTTTCTGTGGAACAACATAGGCAATGCGCTAACGACATGTTATCAGCATTGGCGAAAAAATCTTTTCTTAACAGGAGGCGAAGCCGACGCGGCAATCTCTTGCTCGTGACGGCTTTATGTGTGGAAGGTGACGCATGTCAACGTTAGAACGCCCTCCCGGTTTGACCACACCCACAGACATTTCCGTCATCATACCGGTCCTCAATGAAGAGCGGCACCTGGAGGCGACACTGGCACAGGTGGGTCAAGATCCGGGTGTGGAGGTCATCGTGGTGGATGGCGGGAGCCTGGATGACACGATGGACATCGCGCGGTCCCATGGGGTGCAGGTGCTGCAGTGGGCGCGTGGGCGTGCGGTGCAGATGAACGCGGGGGCCGTGGTGGCGCAGGGGGAGGTGTTGCTGTTCATTCATGGCGATGTGTGTTTACCGGAAGGCTGGATTCAGCATGTTCGGAAGATACTGGATGAACCGGATGTGGTTGCCGGGGCCTTTCGCTTTGCAACGGATTATGACTCGGCGACCATGCGTTTCTTGTCCTGGGCAACAAACCTGCGTTCGCAGCGGCGACAGATGCCTTATGGGGATCAGGGTCTTTTTCTGAACGTGGCGACGTTTAACCGGGTGGATGGGTTTCCTGCCCTCGCTCTCATGGAAGATTACGAAATGGTGCGTCGCCTACAGCGTCATGGAAAAATCGGATTGGCCCCGGTGGCTGCGGTTTGTTCAGGACGACGTTGGCGCGAGTTGGGCGCATGGCGGTGTATGCTGCGGAATCAGATGTGCATGACGGCCTATCGCCTGGGGGTTTCCGTTGACCGGATTGCGCGGTGGTATTACGGGGCAGTGGAGTAAGAAGTACATTTCTGCTTTCCTGGGCAGAGCCTCGGGGTATGCATTCCCACGCAGAGGCCGTAGCACGGCAGGCAATAGGGAACGAGAGACTTTAAATTCAGACGATGGGACCAAGAGATTGCCGCACCTCGTTTACACTCGGCTCGCAATGACGGGACAGTACACGTCATTGCGAGAAGGCTAAGCCGACGTGGCAATCTCTTGCTCGCGATGGCCTTGTGGTTGAAAAATAGCACCCTATAACCCGACCTTTTCGGTAAGCACGGTAAACGGGAGATCATAGCCCTGATTGTTCTTTTCGGCTTCAACCCCATTATCGTCTTCGAGGTTAGGGCCGATGCTATAGACCGCGTATTCGTTGTTGCGTATCACGTAGCGTAACTGGGTGATGCGCTTCACGGGATCTTCGTCTGGTCGTTTGTCAAGGTAGCCGTTCTTAATCAGTCCATCCATCATCCCACTGTACCACTGTGCCTTCCGGTTTTTTACCCATTCCTGAATCCGATTTTTATTAAGAGACGGTCCATAGTTATATTGGCTGTATTTTGCCAGGGCTTCTTTCACGGGTTGACTGAGTTCGATGTAGAAATCATCGGGGATGGCGTCAATATAATCCGGTACCAAAGCATCCAAAGATTCGGGAAGTACACCACGTTCAATGCGATAGCGTTCCACCGCCAGTGCAGTACGGGCACAATCCAGCTGGACAGTGGATTGACGGTACCCATAGTTCTGGGGCATGCTCATGCCCATAGTAGGGGCTATGAATAGCAATTGACTATACAATGCATCGTCATAGTAGTCCCTGTTCTTTTCCGAGTAATGGATTGTTCCACTTTTGAGGGCTTTTTCATATTCCAGC
>CALAXS010000067.1 GCA_937895305.1 uncultured bacterium | reverse complement strand
ACCGAGAACGTTTCCGCTGCTATGTTAAAAGGCATGGAAGAAAACGATCAAGGGTTCAGTGGCGTTCACCTTATGTACAAATCCAAGGCACGTGGTTCCAAATCCCAGATTCGTCAGCTCGCCGCTATGCGTGGTCTCATGGCCAAGCCTTCAGGTGACATCATCGAATCTCCTATTACCTCAAACTTCCGCGAAGGCCTCACCGTGGTGGAATACTTTATCTCCTCACACGGTGCTCGTAAAGGTCTCGCTGATACTGCACTGAAGACCGCTGATGCCGGGTATCTTACCCGCCGTCTCGTCGACGTGGCACAGGATGTATCCATCGAAGAAATCGATTGCGGTACCCTCAACGGCGTGTGGATGGAACCCCTTATGGAAGGTGCCGACATTATCGCGCCCATCAATGAACGTATCGTTGGTCGCTTTGCTGCCGAAGATGTGATCGTGCCCGGACAAACCGAGCCTATCGTCGAAGCCGACGAAGAGATCACCGAAGAAAAGGCCATGGCCGTTGCGAAATCCGGACTTCCCGGTATCAATATCCGCTCGGTATTGACCTGTCAGTCCAAGCGCGGTGTGTGCCAACTCTGCTACGGTCAGAATATGGCCACCGGCAAAATGGTTGAAATCGGCGAAGCAGTCGGTATCATCGCGGCACAGTCCATCGGCGAACCCGGTACCCAGCTGACCATGCGTACCTTCCACATTGGTGGTGCGGCCAGCCGTTCAGTAGAAAACACGGAAATCAAGATGCCGGAAGCCGGTAGTATCGAATACCGTAACGTGCGTACCGCTGTGAACCGTGAAGATCAGACCGTGGTCGTAAACCGTGGTGGTGAGATTGGTATCCTCGATAACGATGGAAAAGAATTACACCGCCACCTCGTTCCTGCGGGTTGCGTCATGCACTGTGAAGATGGCCATAAATTACGTAAGGGTCAGGTTATTTTCCAATGGGACCCCTATAACGTTTCCATCATCGCAGAGCAGTCCGGTAAGATTCAGCTTGAAGGGATGGTCGAGGGCGTTACCATGCGTCGCGACATTAACCCCGATACAGGGCTTGAAGAACACGTTATCACTGAACACAAACAGGACCTTCACCCGCAGATTACCATTCACGACACCAGTGGACACGTACTCTCCTTTGCAACCATACCTGCGGATACCCACGTTATGGTTAAGAGCGGTGAACCAATCCTGGCAGGTGACTTGCTCGCCAAGACCCCGCGCCAGTTTGGTAAAACCAAAGATATCACCGGGGGTCTGCCCCGCGTTGCCGAGCTTTTCGAAGCCCGTCAACCCAAAGACCCGGCTGTTATCAGCCACATTGACGGCACCGTCGAACTCGGCGGTACAGCCAAAGGCATGCGTAAAGTTAAAGTCATTCCCCCAGTCGGTAAAGAACGCGAATACACCATTCCACCTGGAAAGCACCTCAACGTGCAGACCGGTGACCGGGTACTCGCCGGCCAGCGCCTTACCGACGGCTCCATTATCCCCCAGGATATTCTGGAAGTGCAGGGTGAAGACAAACTCCGCTCCTACCTCCTCGACGAAGTTCAACAGGTGTACCGTCTCCAGGGTGTGCGTACCAATGACAAGCACATCGAAGTGATCATTCGACAGATGCTCCGCAAGGTTCGCATCAAAGACGATCCCGGTGACACCAACTTCCTGGCCCACCAGGAAGTGGACAAGATTCGCTTCCAGGAAGTCAATGAGCAGACCCAGAAACAAGACGGTCGTCCAGCCGAGGCTGAACCTGTACTGCAAGGGATTACCAAATCCGCACTCAGTACGGAAAGCTTCGTGGCTGCCGCTTCCTTCCAACAGACCACCCGTGTACTTACCAATGCTGCTATCGGCGGCAAGCGTGACTACCTGCGCGGCCTGAAAGAAAATGTGATTATCGGGCACCTTATTCCTGCCGGTACGGGGCATACCATGTACCAGCGTTCACAGCCCAGAATCACCGATGCGGCGCTAGAGGACTACAGTAGCGAACTCGAAATCGGCGGTGCTGAAATCCCTTTGGACGCCGATGAGGTTTCCACCGAAGAAGAGACTGCGTAAATCATTATAATATAGACACTTATGCGGGAGTGCCCTGAGGGTGCTCCCGCGATTTTGTAACAGGCAGGGGGGTGACTTTTTTGATGCTTTTTCCCCTTTTCTGCTATGCTGAGACCTTGATTTGCCCAGTGCGTACGTAGCACACAAAACAGTTCACACCCATAACTACATGGGCACCGAAAGGAACAGGGATGCGTAAAACGATTTGGCTCCTCACAATAACACTGATGTTGGCACTTTGCTATGTCCCTGCTACTCAGGCTGAAATTATTGATGAGATCGTGGCTACAGTGGATCGCGAAGTGATCCTCAAGAGTGATGTCATGGGCGAGATTGCCGTGCTACTGCCGAGCCTGCCGCCCGACGAATTGGAATCCGCTTTCCGCACCGCACTGGAGCAGGCCGTTGAACAACGTATCCTTGTGCGTGAAGCACAATTCCTTGGTGTCGATGTAAGTGATGACGACATTGAAGAACGCCTCCAGATTATCATCGGACAATATCCCTCGTATGACGAATTCCTCAAGGCCCTCGAAGGGGCTGGCGAAACCATGAGCGACTTCCGCGAACGGATGCGCAAACAAATCATGGCGGTCACGGTCAGTATCGGTAAACGCAAACTTTTCGCCAAAGAGGCAATCATTGCTGAATCCGACCTGGTCCAGTTCTATCAGGATCACGAAGAAGACTTTCATAAACCGGAACGGGTTCTTTTACGCCGTATTTTCCTGCCTGTTGGTGAAGGCGATACAGCCGGGCGCACCAGAATCAAAGCACGACTCATGGCGCTAAAGGATGAGCTGGAACTCGGTGCCAGTTTTGGTGACCTTGCTGACAACCACTCCGAAGGCCCCGAAGAAAACGGCGGACTCATGGGCTGGATGCTCCGTGACGACCTGGTAACAGAACTTGCAACTGTAGCCTTTTCACTGAACGAAGGCGAAGTTAGCGACGTTATCGAAACCAAATTCGGTTTCCATATTGTAAAAGTGGACAAGCACGAACAAGCGGGCAAGGCCACATACGAAGAAGTGCACACCGATATTGAGCCCTTGCTCCGTGATCAATACGCCAACGAACGCTTTGACAAATGGTTGGCAGAACTCAAGAAACGCAGCCGCGTTCGTATTTACATATAAATCAGGGAGCCCTTCACACCGGGTCCGCTACTGCCTTGCAAAGCATACCCGCAAGTGTATGGGTTA
>CALAXS010000066.1 GCA_937895305.1 uncultured bacterium | reverse complement strand
GAACGAGAAACCCCCAGGAGAAGTCCCATGCGCATAACCCTCATACTTGCCCTTATGATACTGGCCCTGACCAGTGTGACCCCTGCAATAGCGGAAACCACACAGGATGCCCTCATCGCGCGCATCCAGACCCTCACGCCCGCACAACAGGAAGCCTTGCTATTACTCATCGCCCCCACCACGACCACTTCAAACGCCGAAGAAGCCATCCAGAAAACCCTGGGGTCTTTCGCCGAAGCCATGGAATCCGGCGAAATCGAATCCATTATGGCCGTGCACTCCAAGCAATTCGACCACCCGGAACTCGGTGGATTTGACGAACTCGAAGCCTATCTCAGTAACGCTATAGACATGGGCTATCTCGAAGATGTCGAAGTGACCACAGACGAAGCAGAACTCGAATTTGATGGAAAAGATACCGTTACCGTATACCCCATCACCATGGAAAGCCCCTTCGGTGCGGTCATTCTGGAACTCACCCTATGTAACGAAAAAGGCACCTGGAAAATCAGTAGCTCAGAAGCCTCCGGGCTGTAGCAGTATTGAGAATGGCATATATGCGCCATCTTGTCTTGAATTGCTATAGTGTCCCCTGCATCATCCAACGATAAAGGAACACCCCATGAGCACCCTCGACGGCGCAATCCAATTCGTCCGCGATAATAAGGACCGCTTCCTCCAGGAATACAAAGAACTCCTCGCCATCCCCAGCATCAGCACCCTCAGCGAACACAATGGCGACGTGCAACGCACCGCCCAATGGCTCGCGGACGAACTCACTCGACACAACATAGAAAACGTCGAGATCATCCCTACCCCCGGTCATCCCGTCGTCTACGGTGAATCCCTCCATGTGCCCGACAAACCCACGGTCCTCGTTTATGGGCACTACGACGTGCAACCCGTCGACCCTCTCGACGAATGGGACTCCGACCCCTTTGGTGGTGAAGTGCGCGGCGACTACATCTATGCGCGTGGTGCCTCCGACATGAAAGGACAGCTCTTCACCCACCTCAAGGCCCTCGAAGCCCTCGCCCGACAAGGCACCCTCCCCGTCAACCTCAAATACATGCTCGAAGGCGAAGAAGAAATTGGCTCCCCCAACCTTGCCGCCTTCGTAGAAGAAAACAAAGAACGCCTTGCCTGCGACGTGGTCCTCAACTGCGACGCCGGGATTCATGCACCCGACACCCCTGCCATTACCTATTCCCTCCGTGGTCTCGCCTATTTCGAACTCAAGATCCAATGCGCTAAAAAAGATCTTCACTCCGGTCTCTTCGGTGGCTCCGTTCTCAACCCCATCCATGTGCTCAGCGAAATCATCGCAGGCCTACACGATGAAAACGGCCAGGTTACCCTCCCCGGTTTCTACGACAAGGTTCGTCCCCTCGACGACGAGCAGCGCGAGCTCATGAAGGCCGTCCCCCATAGCGACGACGAATGGATGGAAATGGCTGGGACCAAGGCCCTCCACGGCGAAGCAGGCTACAGCACGCCCGAACGCGTCGGCGCACGGCCTGCGCTCGACATCAACGGTATCTGGGGCGGCTTCACAGGGGAAGGGGCCAAGACCGTACTCCCCGCTCGTGCCTACGCCAAGCTCTCCGCACGTCTCGTCGCTGACCAGGATCCCGCTGCCATCAAAGACCAGCTCAGCACCTACCTTCAAGCCCATATCCCGAAAGGCGTGGACTGGGAACTCCACCAACACTCCAGCGGACCCGGCTCTACCATGGACCATAAATCCAGCTACATGCAGTCTGCCATTGCTGCCCACGAAACCGTCTTCAACAAGACCCCCATCTTCAAACGCGAAGGCGGCTCCGTTCCCGTCGTAGGTCTCCTCCAGCAAGCACTCGGCGTAGACTCCATTATGCTCGGCTTTGCCCTGCCCGACGACGGTATACACGGCCCCAACGAACGTCAATACCTCCCCAATATTTACCGTGGCATGGAAGTTTACATCCACTTCCTGCTGGGGCTTTGAGGAATAACCATGGACGAGGCCCCCAAAACACTCGAAGAAACCCGCCTGAACATCACTGGCATGACCTGCGCCGGGTGCTCCTCCAAAATAGAGAAGGCTCTCCAGACACAACACGGCGTGGGTGAAGCTATTGTCAGCCTCATGACCAACGAAGCTCGCATCCAGTACCACCCCGACGACACCAATGTTGATGTCCTCATCAAAACCATTGCCGACCTCGGTTTTGGCGCAACGCCTCTGGAAAGTACCACCACTTCCTTTGACGCTGAGGCCACCGAAGCCGAATATGCCCTCGCACGAAAACGCCTAAGCATCGCATGGGTCTTCACCCTGCCTATCATGGTCTTCATGCTCCTTCACATGACCGGCATATACATGGTGCCTTATTTCCACTTTCTCGAAGTCCTCGCAGCCATCCCCGTCATCTTCATCGCAGGTGCGAGCACCCTTAAAAAGGCTGGTCTTAGCCTCCTCCATAAAATGCCCGTCATGGATCTCCTCATTGCCCTCGGCAGCATCGCCGCCTTCTCCACAGGTCCCCTCAAACTTCTCGGTATGCCCCTCCAATCCTTCACCGCTGTTGCCGCCATGATTATGGCCTTCCACCTCACCGGACGATACCTCGAAGCCAAGGCCCGTGGCCGCGCCTCAGACGCTATTCAGAAACTCCTCGAACTCGGCGCAAAAACGGCACGCGTTGAACGTGGGGGAGAGGCCATCGAAGTGCCCATCGCCGAAGTGGTCAAAGGCGACATCATGCTCGTCCGTCCCGGTGAGAAAATACCCACCGACGGCCTTGTGCTCAGTGGCCAAAGTGCCATCGACGAATCCATAGCCACAGGCGAAGCCATCCCCATCGACAAAGCCCCCGGCGACAAGGTGCTTGGCGGTACCATCAACACCACAGGCGCCCTCAAAGTCCGCGCTACCCACATCGGCGAAGACACCTTCCTCGCACAAGTTGCTCGCCTCGTCCAGCAAGCCCAGGCCTCACGCCCGCCCATACAGGACTTTGCCGACCAGCTCACAGGCATCTTCGTGCCCATCGTCCTCGTTATTTCCGCCCTCACCTTCATTGCCTGGCTCGCCATGCCCGAGGTTATGCACAGCCTCTCCGACTGGGCCATCCCCTACCTGCCCTGGACACCATTGGAAGATGCCACCCGACTCTCTGCGGCGCTCTACGCTGCCATTGCCGTACTCGTCATCTCTTGCCCCTGCGCCATGGGCCTCGCCACACCCACCGCCGTCATGGTTGGCACCGGACTCGCCGCGCGCAAAGGCATCCTCATCCGCGAAGGTGCCGCTATCCAGACCCTCAAAGAAGTCACCATTATCCTCTTCGACAAAACAGGCACCCTCACCCACGGCAAACCCAAAGTTACCGACCTCAAAACCGTTAACGATATAC
>CALAXS010000065.1 GCA_937895305.1 uncultured bacterium | reverse complement strand
AGCCTTTGACAGAGATTATGGATACTCCTATAGAGGCCTCTATGGAAAAGTACTGGGTATCAGTAGTGGACTATATAAAGCAAGGTGATTTGAAATAGCGTTTATTCATTACTCGTTCCCATGCTCTGCTTGGTAACGCATATCCCGGAGCTCTGCTCCGGAAGACAGACGCGCTCGACCCGAAATGCTACGACTTCAATTCCGACTAGGGTTAAGCATGCTTACGCGGAGATTCCTGCCTCCGCAGGAATGACAAGAAAGGCGGGGAAGAAGAGAGGGGTTGACTGGGATTGCTACGACTTCACTCCCGACTTGAGTTTGGAGGGTACACGCGGAGATTCCCGCCTTCGCGGGAATGACAGGGAAGGGCGGGGATGACAGAAATAAGGAATTAAATTGGAACTTGGGGGCTTATAATGAGATGCTAGGGGTAGGGCGTTTTTCCAGCACACTTTGGGATGAGGAATTATGAAATACATACGAACGTTTAGCATTTTGGTTGTAGCGATTTTGTTGGCGGTCAGTGCTCAGGCAGAGGTGACGCCAGAGGAGATGGGTGCACTGGGGGTGAAGCATCAGGATACGCTGCGTATGAGCAGTTATATGACGGCGGGTAGTGTGCGCGGTTTGGCGTCAAATGAGGTGACGCGTGTGGAGGCGTTGCGAACCTTGCAGGGTATGGGGGTGACGAAGGTGTACCTGGAGGTGTATCGCGGTGGGACGACCCTGACACCAGATGAATTGATGAAGGTGAAGAAGTTTCTGGGGGACAATAAATTTCAGGTGTCGGCGGGTATTGCTACGGTACCGGGGGGTGATGTGGGGGTGCGGCAGGATGGGGCCTATGGCTGGTTTAACTGGCAGAATCCGAAGACACAGGCGGACCTGGAAGCGGTGGTGCGCATGGCTGCGCCGCTCTTCGATGAGTTTATCGTGGATGATTTTCTGTGTACAGACGATAAGAGCGCTGAGTCGGAAGCAGCCAAGGGGGAGCGTAGCTGGGGCGAGTATCGTCGCGATTTGTTAACGGCGTTGTCGCAGAAGATATTCATCGGCCCGGCGAAAGAAGAAAATCCCGACATTCGCATGATTATTAAATACCCGCAGTGGTACGACCTCTTTCATCGGTTTGGGTATGACCCGGAGCGCGAGACCCAGCTATACGACGGGGTATACATCGGTACGGAGACCCGTGGCGCGAAGACCCAACGCTTCGGTTTTATCCAGCCCACACTGGGCTACAACAACTACAAATGGCTGGGTGGTATCGCGGGCGACAAGCGGGGCGGTGCCTGGTTCGATTATGGCGATTGCGATGCCAATGACTTCATAGAACAAGCCTGGCACAGTGTCCTGGCGGGCACTCCGGAAATCGTCTTGTTTAACTTTAACAATCTGGTCGTGGGACACGATGGGAATCAGCTCCTGCGCAATGACTACGAAGATTTGGTGCGAGCAGCCAGATTGTCCCAAAATCCCAAACTTTGGCAGTACCCTGCCTACAAACCGATACATAGTGAGCCGGGTGGGGATATGTATTTGATTGATGCCATGGGGATGTTTGCTTTGCCGCTAGTACCGACCCATGAATGGCCCGAAGGGCAGAAGGTTATTTTCCTGCCGACGCAGGCCGCGAGTGACCCGGAGATTGTAACGCGTATTATGGAGGCCGTGGCGGAGGGGAAGACGCTGGTCATGACCGCAGGTCTCCTCGCTGAACTGCCGGAAGCCGCAGGAATTCATAAATTGGCAGGGATGGCGGAACCATTAACCCATGATGCGTTCAAGACGAAAAAGATTTATGAAGGCGAGGCACTCACGATTCTTAAAAGGTCACTCTATGTGGAGTCGAAACTCAATGTGCGTAACGCCGATGTCCTGCTTTATGCCCACCATCAGGGCGAGCGTATTCCGGTGCTGACCACGCGCAAAGTCGGTGCAGCACGTATCGCGGTGCTAAACCTGCACACCTACAACCAGGCGGATTTCGATGCGGTGGGTGAAGTCCTTCTCGCGCCAGCACCATTGGGTATGCTCGACCTGCCCCAGACCTGGGTGGACACCATACGCAACGAATTCACACGTAGAGGGCTTGTGCATATCAACGCCCCTGCCCGGGTGTCGGTACAAAACGTAGGTGATCTTCTGGTGTTCCAGAACAACAACGATCATGAGGTCGAGATCCGTACGGAACGTGCCCCCTATAATGAAATCGATGTGCTGCGCTTTAGCGTACCTGCGCGGGACCGGGCGATTATCCAATTCGGCGATAAAGTGCTGCAGTTGGAGAGGGTTCCTATGGAAGTCGCTTCGGATTTGATTTCGGGTCGAACCTGATATACTTTCCGGGCCATGATCTTTATTAAATGAAATGGATACTATTATGTCGCGCATATCTTTCTTGTTACCCGCTATTCTTTGCACATTACTTTGCTTGCCAAGTCTCGCTGAACCCTTCCCCTTTGGCGGCTATATGCTCTTTGATGGTGAGAAGGCTTCCGAAGTTGGTGACGGTATAAAGCTAAAGAAGAAAAAAGGCTATCGATATGCGAAATTTAAGAAAAGGGGCAAGGCAGAGGCACAGCGACTGGTGGAAGATTGGGCTTATATCTACGAACACAAAAACGTGGTCCTCGAATTTGAATATATCGACGACGGAACCAGCACAATTACACCCCGTCTGGGGGTAGTAGTGGATGGCGAGCTCGAATGGCACACCCCGGGTAAACAAAGTAATGAAAAGCTTTTCGATTCGGGCAAAAAACGCCGCGCTATTTTTCGCTTTGAGGATATGCCAGTGGGAATCGATGGGGCCAAGGTCCACCTGGAAGTAGCAGGGGTCGAGTGGGTCCATCGGGTGCGCGTACTCCATGATCAACCTTCGCGGGTGTGGAGTCAATTCGAGCGTTATGATGCCCTGGCCAAGGGCTCAGCGGGCGACCAGGAATCGACGCACTAGCAGTGCGCCCCCCAAACTCCCCAGGATTAAGATACAGCACAACAGGCTTAATGCAGCCACCAGCGCACTGGGTCCATAATGCATCAATGAAAAAAGCCGTACCGACAGGGGAGTATAGCCCGGAGGGGCTATGAGCAGCACGGTATCCAGATCGCCGAAGCTCAACAGAAAAACGATGCACCACCCGCCCAGTAGCCAGGGGAGGTGATGGGGCAGTTCGATGGTACGCCAGCGATAGAAAGACGTGGCCCCCAGATTCTTTGCCGCCTCAACGCAGGATTGCGGGGTGTTGCGAATCGCCAGAAGAGCGGGTAAGGCTGCGCAGATCCAATATCGACCTGTACAGGCAATCACGAGAATGACCGGACGGTCATAGAACCAGCCGCCCAAGCCAGCACGATTCCAGAGCGCAATGACACCCAGCGCGAATACCGGGCCTGTACAGAGCAAGGCCAAGGCACCGGCACCATGGAGCCAATGCATACGCCCCTTGTAATACAAGGCAATGCCATAGCCCAGCCCCGTTGCGAGTAGTGCAGTCAGCACGGAAAAGACAAAGGATAAAACCCATTCTTCTTTCGCGGTGACCCAGGCTTCCCAGAGTGTGGTGATAGAATGACTGCGATAAACCAACAAGGCCAGGGGCAGAACAACCACCAGGCCAATGCCAATATACAAGACACCCAGAAAAAGACGACGTGGTATTTTACCCAGCAGATGTACTCTTCGGGGCTTGTGCGCCTGCGTGAGATGATCCAGTTGCGTAGCCACCGGGCGCGCGAAACTGAGCAGACCGACAACGCCAATGAAGAGTAACGGGAGTCCCTGTGCAGCGGCTTCGCCTGCATCCCCCATGGCACTGAGCCGTGTATAGATCTCCACGACATAGACAGGGGTCTGTAGCAATTCCGCAAGCGATCACTTTTTTACGCAATTACGCCACAACATCGCTGTAGGTATAACGCAAGTGGCCCTCGTTTGGTTAACGGCCAGCCGTTTCCTTGACAAAATCAGCATAGGCCTCCGCCACTTTCCCGGCTTTCGCATCGCCCCGATGGAGGTAGATCCGGTACTTCAAGGTCACCGATTCGCCCGGTTTGAGTGTCGTTGGGTTGGTGTGGGGCCAGGATTGACCCAGAAATGCATAATTGCGGAAGAGCCAACCCTTATGCGGGAAGCCGGGCAAGTCACCATGCTGGAAGATGGCTGCACCAGAAAGCTTTTCGCCCTTTCGTTCCGTGGGATAGCTGATATCCGCCCAGGGCGTATTATATTCCAGAGCGTCTTCGGGTACCACACCATCTGTCGCAGTAAAGATAAAAGGCTTCCGCTGTGCGTCGGGCCGGATACTAAAACCGCCATAGCCCTTGTTGTCGGTGGTTTGCCCCATGAGCTTCAGGTCCTGATCATAGAGATTGGTCAACGTAATGCTGAAATCCATGGCGCGACCCAGATCCGTAGCAGGATGGACCACCACTTCGATGTGTTCGCCTACGATGTCCTTGTCCGGTGTGTCGTCCCAACGCCACGCCTGCTCCAGGCTCAGGTGGGCCTTGCCCTCCACTTCTTCAAACTTGGGTGCTGCTACCAGATGCTGGCGTGCATCGTCCATCTCCCAGATATTAATCTTGCGATCCCCCGCCAGGGACTGGGGCCAGCTCCAGAAAATACCCCGGTGATGACGGTGGTCCAACGGGAAATCCTGAGTCATGATTTCACCATCAAGACCATAGACCGGATGAAAATAGCCCATACGCTTAAATAGCTCATCAACCCGCTTCGGTAACTTGGTGAATTGGTCCTGATACACCATGATCGGTGTATCCCCCTCCTTCAGCAAAAAGCCTTCCTTCTCCGCAGGTTCAAACGTGAACCCCGCAAAGGCCGAGCTTGCCAGCAAAATCAGGCTTATATTCAAAATCAATGATCGCATGTCTATCCCCTTGTAGTATCAGTATGACGCATTATAGACTACTTACTCGCCTGCATCGCAACCCCTGCTTTCGGGTGATACACCGTGCTGTCCCAGGTTTTCGGCGCACCCACCAAGGCAACTTCGGCGAAGCGGATGCCTTTACCTTTGTATTTACCCCCTACGGACACGGCGAGTTTCAGGGAACCTTTTTCCAGGGTCAGGACTTTCTTGAAAGTTACCGACTTTCCGTCCACCTGTACAGTTTCCTGTAACACATTGTCCGTGCCCTTCACCCCGGCAGTGATTTCTGCCGCTTCAATTTCGTCGATGAAGTGCAACGTCACTTCATAATCCCCCGCCTGTTCAGCATAGAGTGCCCAGGTTCCGCCCTTGCCATGGTACCAGCCCGCAGAATCATTCCAGTCCTGCGGAGTCAGGATAGCCGGGTTTTCCTCCGCTGCACCAATGTACATCTCCGGCGGGGCAAAGCCATCCCGTTCCGCATTGATACTCGCGAACCATTCATCATACATGCCCTTCAGCTCCGCCACCGTTTTCGCCTCTTTTGGTGATTCAATAAGGTTCTTCTTTTCCTGCGGGTCGTTCTTCAGGTTATACAGCTCCTTATCCTTCACCAGCTTATAATCCCCGTAGCGTACCGCACTTGCATTATACGCCTCCGGCGCATCACCCCGATGCCACTGGAAAAACAGGGGACGGTCGGGCAGGGCATTTTCTTTGCCTTGCAAAATCGGCAGGATGTTCACCCCATCAACCACGCGCTCGCCTTTGCTCTCCACACCACACGCCGCCAGCAGCGTGGGGAAGAGGTCGATATGGGCTGACACCACCCCATTGTCCACACCTTGCGGGAAACCCTTGGGCCACCGCACGATGAAGGGCACCTGGATACCACCCTGATAGACCGACCCCTTCGAGTCCCGCAGCCCCGCATTAAAGCGAGGGCTATTCCCCGGGATTTGTCCACCATTATCCGTCATGAAAATGAAGATGGTGTTTTCCTTTAGCCCCAGCTCATCCACTACATCTATAATCTTTCCAACATTCTCGTCGATGTTCTCAATCATGGCATAGACCTTGGCCGTGAAATCATCCAGTCCCATATCCAGGTAGGGTGTCACATACTTCTCATCGACCAGTAAAGGTACATGAGGCGCATTGGTGGGTACATAGGCAAAAAATGGTTTGTCTTTGTTCTCACGGATGAACTCAACCGTGGCATCGCCAAAGATGTCCGTGCAATAGCCCTTCCTCGTCTCCGGCTGCCCATTCACAAAGACCAGCGGGTCAAAATATCCGTTATCAATGACGTTCGCAGGTTGGGCAATGCCCCCGCCCTGATGGACCAGACTCTCCTGAAATCCCTGATCCATGGCGCGTAACGGATTATTATCACCCAGATGCCACTTGCCGAATATCCCCGTCACATACCCCGCCTCGCTCAATGCCTCTGCCAGCGTATACTCATCGGCATGCATGCGCGAACGTCCCTTAAAGGTGTCCACCACCCCCGTGCGATAATTCCAACGCCCGGTCATGAGGCTGGCTCGTGTAGGCGAGCACACCGGCGACACATGAAACTGAGTCAGGCGTAGACTCTCTCCGTACAATTCATCAATGCGCGGTGTGCGTATCTTGTCGTTACCATGACAGCCCAGATCACCATAGCCCTGATCATCGGTCATAATCAGTACGATGTTTGGGCGTTCTGCTGCAAACGCCCCAGAAACGAAGCTGAACCCCACCATCAAAGTCACCACACCACACATCCATAATGATTGCTTTGTCATACGTCAGCATACTCCCCGTTTTAACACTTGCATCTACGCACCTTTTTGGGCAGTATAGGATCTTTCAACGGTCCCTGTACAACCCTGGAGATATGAAATGGCCCTGAACGACAAATCCACCAGCCGAAGAGGCTTTATGAAACGCGCTGCGGGCATCACCGCAGCTGCCGCAGGTTTTCCCTACATTATCCCGTCCTCCGCCCTGGGCCTGGATGGGCATATCGCGCCCAGTAACCGTATCACCATGGCCTCCATCGGCACCGGGGGCCAAGGCTCCTACGACACGCGTGCACTCATGAGCCTGCCAGACACCCAATACCTGGCCGTGTGCGACGTGGACCGCACCCATCGCGAAGCCTCCAAGGCGTTTTTGGACGAATACTACAAAGACAAGAATGATAAATTTTCCGGCGTGGATATGTACAACGACTTTCGCGAAGTCCTTGCACGAGACGACATCGACGCTGTTATGATTGCCACCCCTGACCACTGGCATGCCACCATTAGCGTTGCTGCTGCCAAGGCCGGGAAAGACATCTACTGCGAAAAACCCCTCGCCAACTCCATCCCCGAGGGCCGCGCCGTGGTCAATGCAGTCGAGCGTTACGGCCGTGTACTCCAGACCGGTAGCCATGAGCGCTCCCGCGACAATGCCCGCTACGCAGCAGAACTCATTCATAACGGACGTATCGGTAAACTCCATACTATCCTGGTGAACCAGCCCATAGACAACCACGAGCCCATCCCCAACCAACCCGTCATGCCCGTTCCCGAAGAACTGGACTATGATATGTGGCTTGGCCCTGCGCCCTGGGAGCCCTATACCCTCAAGCGGACGCACTTTTATTTCCGCTATATCCTCGACTACTCCGGCGGTGAAATGACCGACCGTGGTGCTCATATCCTCGATCTGGCTCAGCAAGGGAACGATACCGACCGCACAGGTCCCCTCACGATTGATGGCTCCGGCTGGTTCCCCGAAGACGGCCTGTTCAATTCTGCCATGAGCTATAAGGTCAACTTTGAATATGCCAATGGTGTTACCCTCGTTTGCGAAAGCATCGGTCCCCGTGGTGTGAAATTTATTGGAGACGACGGCTGGATTTTCATCCATGTCCACGGTGGTCACCTCGAAGCATCTTCCGATGCGCTCCTTAAAGAAGTCATCGGTCCAGAAGAAAAGCACCTCGGCCGCAGTCGCGGACACCACGCTGACTTTATCGAAAATGTGAAGTCCCGTGGCGAATGCAAGGCCCCCCCGGAGGTGGGTCACCGTTCCGCATCCATGTGCCACCTGGCCAATATTGCCATGAAACGTGGCCGAAAACTGCATTGGGACCCTGAGACAGAACAATTCACTAACGACACTATCGCAAACAATATGCTCCACCGTGCTTCACGCACCCCGTGGCACGTTTAAGGGAGAATGACCACTATGAAACACATAACCACACTTTGCTTAACCCTTTTACTCGCATTGCCATCCATAGCACAAATGCCCTCGCTGGAGGATGCATTCAAGACTGTAGGGGCCTACGAATTCAGCGAAAACCGCATGGCCCTCACCGTCATCGAAGAAGCCGTCGCCACCACCGAAGACCCGGCAGCGCTGGAACAACGTTTGTTGGCTGTTCTCGCTGGTGATGCTACTGACGATGCCAAGCGTTTTGTCTGTCGGATGCTGAGTTGGATTGGCAGTGATGCTTCTGTAGACGCGATGACCAATCTACTCGACAATCCTGAGATAGCAGGCCATGCAAAACTTGTACTGCGAAACATACGAATGGGAACAATGCTTCTTCGCGGTGAATATCCAGATGATTGCGATACCTTGGTCAGGCTGTTTCACATGCTTGACCCCAAAAAAGAAGATCGGGTGTTTGCAGCTCTGGATGATCTAATGGCTTGCGCAGAAGCAGCCCTTGCCTCAGGAGATTCCGAATTTGCAGCAGGTGTCTATGATGAATGCTACAAGTCGAATTACCCCGAGCACATCCGTGCTGCGGGTCTTGTCGGTCGCATCAAACTCGACCCGGACAATGCTCTCGCTACCGTTGAGGAAGCCATGACTACGGGCGGTCTACTCCGCGCATGTTTACCCTATGTGCGTTCTACCGAAGGTAAAAAAGCATCCAAAAGTTTTGCAGATGCACTGTCGACCATTCCCGACGAAAACAAGGCCGCTTATATCGCTGCCCTGGCCGACCGCAAAGATCCCTCTACTGCCAAGGCCATCGCCACCCAGACGGAAAGTGACGTGGAAGAAGTCTGCATTGCTGCGCTATACGCCCTGGGTAAAGTGGGTGGGGGAGACGATATTCCATTGCTCCTCGACCTTCGGGTGAACAGCGAAGGCGAAACCAAACGTGCTGCCCAAGAGAGCCTTCTTCGTATAACCGACCCAAGTGCCAACAAGGTCCTCCTGAAGATTGGTAATTCAGGCACAGACGAAATTAATGCCGCGGCAATCCAGGCCCTTGGTGACCGTCGCGCACTGGAGCAGAAAGATGATGTCCTCAAGCTGCTCAGCGCTAAAGACAATGATATCCGCAAGGCCGCACTCGATGCCTTGAGAGTCATTGCCAGTCCAGACGATTTGGATACCCTCATCGCGTTGCTAGGCAACGACGACTACGATGAACAACGACGTGCGTTGGAAAGTGCTATTGCCACGATTGCCCAGCGTATCACCGAACCAGAAAATCAGGCCGATGCTGTGATTGCGGCACTGCAGGATGCCGACAGCAGTGCTTATGCCGCGTCCCTGCTTCGTTTGCTCAGCAGTACCCCCAACGCCAAAGGACTGGTGGAACTCAAAAAAGCACTGGACAGCAAAGACGAGACCATTCGTCTCGCTGCTATCAAGTCCATGTCTAGCTGGCCTAACGCCGACCCGATCCCGTCGCTGGTAACCGTGGTTGAGGCAGCTCAGTCCGAAGCTGAAGTCGATGCAGCCGTGGGGGGGATGGTCGAACTTCTCAACGCCATCAACCCACGTACTCCTGACCTCCTGGCCTCCTACAAGGCTATGGCCGGGCATCTCACTTCCAATGGCGATATGAATAAATTTCTCTCCGGCGTGGGTACCCTGGCTACTACGGAAAGCTTCGATTTAATTCAGCCTTTCCTGAGTAACGAGAAGACCAACGCGTCCGCGGCTTTGGCTACAACCCGTGTGGCACTGGCACTCAGTGGTGCCATGCCCGACCTCGCCAAAGAAAAGGTTAGCCCCTTCCTCGCAGACACCTATCCCGAACCCGTCCGCCAACAGGCCCAGACGGTACTGGATACTATCGAGAGAAACGGAAATTATCTCATGGCCTGGGAGCTGGCGGGGCCTTATATGATCGAAGGCAAACCTGCCATGTCCTTCTTCGACCATGAATTCCAACCCCTCACCGATCCTGACAATGCACCCTGGCGCATCATGCCCCCCGCCTCACGACCCGACCAGGTCGGCGTGCTTGACCTGGCCGAAGTCATCGGCGGCTTCGAACGTGTGGCCTACCTCCGTACCACCCTTACGGCAACAGAAGATACCACCGCTACCTTCCTGCTTGGTACCAACGACGGCTGCAAAGTCTGGCTAAACGGGGAAGTGCTGGAAGCCATAAACTTTGGTCGTGGTCTCAAGGCAGGCGAAGATGTGCTCCCCCTGAAATTGAACAAGGGCGATAACACCCTCATGGTTGCAGTCTCTCAACACGGTGGGGCATGGGCCATGATTGCTCAACTCAAGAACGACAAAGGCGTAACCGCACACATCAACTAACTATAGTCGATATATATAAAAAGGGCAGCGGCCTCGAAAGCCACTGCCCTTTAAATTTTACCTACTCCCTCCGTTCCCAAGCTCTGCTTGGTAATGCATATCTCGGAGCTCTGCTCCAAAAACAGACGCGTTCGACCCGAAATGCTACGGCCTCAGTCCCGAAATGGGTTAAGCATGTTGACGCGGAGATTCCCGCCTCCGCGGGAATGACAGGAGAGCGTAGAATTTCCTGCGAAACGACAGCAGCAAAGTGGCAGCGTCAACGATTTTACCTCACCTGTCATTGCGAGGAGCGCAGCGATGCGGCAATCTCTTGCCCGCGACGACGTATCAACACTAAAAAGGGCAGCGGCTTCGAAAGCCGTTGCCCCTAAATATTTCTATTTACTAATTCTTCGCCCTAGTATTCCTGAACATTGATATTCTTGAAGCTCAGGTCGGTCGTCGGGTCATGACCCTGCAAGTGAATCGTACCGGCAGCAGGCACATAGCCATTCTTGCCATCCTGATTCGGGATTACCTTGCGCTGATCCAGAACATTGCTGGTCTGATAGCCATTAATCCAGATGGAGATTCGGTTGCCATCAGCAATAACGGTTTTCTGGAACCATTCGCCATCCGTGGAAACCACCTTACGCGTGGACTGCACACCATAAAGACCGCCCGTACCGAAGTCGACCGGGTTCTCACGGTTGTCGCCAGACCAGTGGTTCCGTACCTGGCTTTCATAGCCCTTCCAGAACACGCCAACAGGCCCACGGAAGAATACGCCACTGTTCAGTTCCGTACCGTTGGAAATGATATCCAGCTGCAACACGAAATCTTTATAGAGACCTGCTGTTTCAATCT
>CALAXS010000064.1 GCA_937895305.1 uncultured bacterium | reverse complement strand
TCACTACGGAATAATTTGAAACCAGGTCTGTATTTAAAACTGGGGATGGATGAGGAATAGTCGCTTTGTGATTCCGTTCGTACCCCCGGTCTGTGTATGATCGGGGTCTATGCGTAAAATAACTCCCAAACAAGGCACCGCTGTATTCCCCCATCGTGATGGGGTGCGATGCTTTGGCAATCCACGCAGGGTGGTGGTGGCCCACACGGTAGCAGAGGTCCTGCCTGCGCTATTGGACCTGGACAGGGAGGTAGCAGCCGGAGCGTATGTAGCGGGTTTTATACATTATGAGGCCGCGCCTGCCTTTGACCCTGCGTTGCAGTGTCATGCACCGGGTCCCAATCCACTCTTACATTTTGGGGTCTATGATGCAGTGGATGACCTGCCTGCCCTTGCAGCAACCCGCGCTGGTATTCTGCCAATGACCTGGACACCGGGTGTAAACGCTTCGCAGTACCGCACATGTTTTGAGCGCATCCAACAGTACATTGCAGCCGGCAATACCTATCAGGTGAATTATACGTTTCCCTTTTCTGCACAATTTGAGGGGGATGCGTGGAACTGGTTTTGTCATGGTGTGGCAGCGCAGGGGATGCGTGTGGACAGTGACCTATATCCGGCGTATATCGACCTGGGTGCACAGTGTGTACTGTCGTTGTCGCCGGAGTTGTTTTTCCGTTTAGATGGCGAGCAGCTTTACACGAAACCCATGAAGGGCACAGCGAAGCGGGGACGATTCCCGGATGAGGATGAACAGGGGCGGCAGGCCCTGGCGACTTCAGACAAGGATCGGGCGGAGAATGTGATGATTGTGGATATGCTCCGCAATGACATGGGGCGGGTGAGTACGGCGGGGTCGGTCAAGGTGGATGCCTTGTTTGACACGGAAGCCTACGAGACGGTGTGGCAGATGACTTCGCGCATTCACAGTCATTGTGAGGCCCCGGTGCCGGAAATTTTTCGGGCCTTGTTTCCTTCGGGGTCGGTGACGGGTGCACCGAAGGTAGAGACCATGCGCATTATCCGTGAGCTTGAAACGGTGCCCCGTGGGGTGTATTGCGGTGCCATTGGTTGGTGGGGGCCCAATCGACAGGCGTGTTTCAATGTGGGTATACGCACGTTGACCCTGGACCGTAGTACGGGCCGCGTTCAGTATGCCGTGGGCAGCGGGGTAACGACGGATTCCTCCTCAGAGGGTGAGTACGCGGAGTGTCTGGCCAAGGCCGCGGTGTTACATACGACACGGCCCGATTTTGAATTGCTGGAGACCATGCTCGCGAATGCGGGTGAGGTGGACCTTCTGGAGGAGCATTGCGCGCGCATGGTGGCGAGTGCCCGCTATTTTGGTTTTCCCCCGCTGGAGCATCCTGTAATGAAGGACTATATCGCAAGAGCCGTTGCGAACAATTCGGACAAACTTCGACTGCGCGTTTTGTATTCTGCTTCGGGCAAGTTGCGACATGAGGCTATTATTGTCGATGATAATCCGGAAGCCACACGCCGAATAGGTGTGGCGAGAGAAGCCATTGATAGCAGGGATGTGTTTCTCTTTCACAAAACGACAAACCGCGCGGTCTATGATGGTGCCCGGGCATCGCGACCTGATGTGGATGATGTGTTGTTGTTTAATGAGCGGGGTGAGGCCACGGAGTGCACCCTCGCGAATGTAGTCATTGAGCGGGATGGGCGGAAGCTGACACCCGCAGTGGAATGTGGCTTGCTGGCAGGCACGATGCGGGAAAGCCTGTTGCGGTCTGGTGAAATTGAGGAGGCGGTATTGACGGTGGCGGCGGTTACAGGTGCAGCACGGTGCTGGGTAATCAATTCGGTTCGGGGCTGGGTACCTGTGGAATGGGTGGTGTAGCGCATTCTGGCTCTGCCTTTCCACTACATACTTCTCACCAGCAACAAGGACTTCACGTTGCTTGTCATTGCAAGCAGGCTCTGCCAACTTGTCGCAGATCCGCCGTAGGAGGAGCAATCTGGCTTGGTTCAGACGATAGAACAGTGGCAGTGATGGCTCCATCCCACCTGTCATTCTCGTGCAAACGGGAATCTCCGCATCAACATCCTTAACCCAGGTTGGGACTGAGGCCGTAGCATTTCCGGTCGAACACGCCTGATGTCCCAGGCAGAGCTTGGGTACGAGGGATAAGTTCTGTGTGTGCTCCGTCTGGAACGTGGAAAACAGACCTTGGGATCTTAGTGCACGCCTGAGGGCAGTACCCGTACCAGTTCTTCGAGGGTGGTGATTTTTTTGCGGGCCTTTTTCAGGCCGTCTTCAGACATGGTTTCCATACCCAGCTTCTTGGCGGTTTCGTAGAGCTTGGCGGTTGTGGCACGATGGAGTACCTGCTCTGAGAATTCGTCGTTGACCAGCAGCAACTCGCCGATGCTGGCACGGCCGCGATAGCCGATGTCGATACAGGATTCACAGCCCATACCCTGATAGAATTTTGCGCGGGATTTTGCGATGCCGAAGTGTTCCAGGGTAACAGGGTCTGGCGTGTAGGCCTGGATGCAGTCGGGGCAATTCAGGCGGATGAGTCGTTGTGCGATTACCCCGGTGATGGAGGATGCGACGAGGAAGGGTTCTATCCCCATGTCGAGGAGGCGAATAAATACACCGGGCGCGGTGCCGCTGTGAATGGTGCTGATTACGAAGTGTCCGGTGAGTCCGGCCTGAATAGCCATATTGGCTGTTTCTACGTCGCGGATTTCGCCGACCATAATCACTTCGGGATCCTGGCGAAGGATGGCACGAAGGGCACTGGCGAAGGTGAAGTCTACATTGGGATTTATCTGAAGCTGGGAGATGCGGTCCATGGTGTTTTCGACGGGGTCTTCGATGGTGACGATGTTGGTGGTATTCATCTGCATGTCCATCATCTCCTGGAGGAGGGCATAGATGGTGGTGGTCTTGCCACTGGAGCTGGGTCCGGTGAGGAGGAGGGTGCCCTGGGTGCGGGTAATGATTTCGCGAAGATTGTCCACAACGTGGTCCTGAAAACCGAGCACGTCAAGACGATATACATTTTCTGCGTCACCCAGAAGGCGGATTACGATTTTTTCGCCGTTGATGGTGGGTACGGTAGAAACGCGCATGGGGCGGTTACAGGAGGTTTTTTTGAAATCGATGCGTCCGTCCTGGGGAACGTCTTTGCGGTAGACGACGAGGTCTGCGAGTACTTTAATACGGGCAATGAGCTTGGCTTGAAATTCGTTGGGAATGAGCGCGACCTGCTGGAGGATTCCGTCGATTCGGTAGCGCATGCTGAGGTAGTCGGCCCAGGGTTCGAGGTGAAGGTCACTGGCACCGTAGTAGGCACTTTGACTGATGGCGGTGTCGACAGCATCGGCAATACCGTTTTCGCCCTGTTGTTGGAGGCATTGGAGGATATGCTCCTCCAGGGTATCAATGGGCAAGGCACGGGCCTGGTCCTGTTCGGGCGTGGGACGACTCAGCATTGGGTACTTCCTTCATCCAAAGATCTCGGTGCTGGTCTATACTGTGGCGTTTCAGGGGCTGTAATGTCAATTGAATTCATTCTCGTTTTTCGCAGTTTAGGCTGGTAAAATGCGCTATGGATGGGGCTTTGGGTTCCATATTTTTATGTTAGTACGGTTGTTCGCAGTATTATTCGGGGTTCTATGGTAGAATAAACGTTGACAGCACTTACTACAATTCGTATACTCAAATGAGGACCGCCCTGAGCCGTGTGCGTATGGCACGACCACATGACATCTTGTTGGGATGGCGGTATTGCGGAAATAAACGGGAAGCGATGAACGCTACATATCCTGAATCTTGGGAAATATTAAGCCTCCTGGTTGCAGTGGGGGGGTTGTTCGCTGTGGGTATGCTCATCCGAAGCCATTGGGCTTCACGGAATGAGCCTGTACCCGTGCCAGTTGCTATATTCATGTGGATTGGTATGGTGGTGGTATTTTGTATTGTCTTCAGCATGTTCCATTTCAACAATTCACCGGGTCATTTACCTGATCCCAGTTTAATCGCTCAGGGTGAGCGTGGTCTCACACTGTATAACGCGGATGGGGTGCAAAAGGATCCACGGGTCCGATTCGGATTTTGGACGGTGGTTTTTTTCTTGCCTGCTTTTGCCTTTTATGTATGGAATGTGGTGGATGCTTTTGCGGCGCGAACGGTGGATCGTATCGGCTCTATGGGTGCCCAGATAGCGGATCCTTCGGAGTATGCTGCGGCCCGCAAGTTGGCATTGAAGGGCGATGTGGATGGTGCGGTGGCGTTGTATCGCAGTTATAATGAGAATCATGAGGATGCCCTGTTTGAAGCTGCGCGATTGTTGAAGGGGGAGAAGCGCTATAGTGAAGCTGCGGAGACGCTGGAGGAGGTAGCGGGCTTATATTATGGCAAGCCACGGGTGTGGGCCGATGCCATGTACCAGCTGGCCAAGCTCAAGGAGCAACATCTGAATCGTCCGACAGAGGCGATAGCGCATTTACGGTTAATGTTGCAGCGCACATCGGGTGGGCATTATACGGAGCTGGCGACAGCGTACCTGATTCGCTTGCAGCATCAGCATGGGGATCTGGAGCCGGATTTTGATGAGGATGACGGGGGTTATACTGGTGTCCTACCGTTGAAGGTGCCCATGGGTGTGGAATCCATGGATACGATGGTGCGGAATCAAGAGGATGAGGGTGCTGTAGATAATTATCCTGCTATGGATCCTTTTTATCTTGCGACCATTCAACGCCGTGCTGCGAGTGCAGCGGTGTCGATGGATGGGAAGCCCAGGGCACCTCGCAAGAAAGCAGTAGCGAAGAAAAAAAGCGCGGTAAAAAAGAAGACGGTGGTGAAGAAAAAAGCGGTAGCCAAGAAAAAGGGCGCGGCCCGCAAGCGTCGTTCCTAGCCCATGGCATGGGTTTTCATTACGGTGGGCAGTTAACCATTCGCATTAACTTTAGGTAGTGCTATGCCTGTACTTATAAAAGCTGTTTTTCAACCGGGTACGGTCTTCTCATGACACCTGTACAAATTAGTCGTTCCTTATCCAAAGCTGTTTCTACATTATCCTTTGGTGCTCCTATCACCCATGTGTACAATCCGCTGGTCTATGCTGCGCGTTCTCATGAGCAGTATGTAAAACGTTTTGTCCAACCTGAATGTGAGGTGCTGCTCCTGGGGATGAATCCGGGTCCATGGGGCATGGCGCAAACGGGGGTGCCTTTTGGTGAGGTTGCGCTGGTGCGGGATTGGATGGGCATTGAGGCGAAGGTGGATAAGCCTGTGGTAGAACATCCAAAGCGGCCTGTGACAGGGTTTGCGTGTACGCGGAGTGAGGTCAGTGGTAAACGTCTTTGGGGTTGGGCGCAGGATCGCTTTGGCACACCGGATGATTTCTTTGCGCGCTTTTATGTGCATAATTATTGTCCATTGAGTTTTATGGAGGAGGGTGGGCGAAATTTCACACCGGACAAGTTAAAGGTCGATGAGCGTGCGCCACTCTATGAAGCGTGTGATGAAGCCTTACGGCAACTGGTCAATTACCTGCAACCTGAATATGTACTTGGAGTGGGCGGTTTTGCAGAGAAACGTATACGCACTGCCCTGGTCGCGTATGATGGCGTAATCGGGCGCATCCTCCACCCCAGTCCGGCAAGTCCGGCAGCGAATCGGGGCTGGGCCGCACTGGCGGAAAGCGATCTGGCGAATCTGGGAATTGATGTGTAGGGAAGCCCTTGCTCCCACACTACGTCTAGAGCACTTGGAAATTTGGAAGTGCTACCCCCACCAATAAATCTGTTGCGAGCAAGAGATTGCCGCGTCGGCGGGGCCTCCTCGCAATGACGTGCGGGGTGAGGTCGTCGCTTTCACTGTGTAGTCGTTTGGACCAAGACAGATTATCATGTCGTTCCACAGGAAAACCTGCAAACCTTGTCATTCCTGCGGAGGAGGCAGGAATCTCCGCGTCAGCATGCTTAGCCCAAGTCGGGACTGAACCCGTAGCATTACCAGTCGAATACGCTCGTCTAGAATTTTGCTTTGCGACCTTCTTCTTTGGCTTTGCGCCGTTCTTCGAGACGTTTTTTGCCGCTCTTCATGTAGAGGGGCGTGAACCAGGGGCCGATGGAGGGGAAGATGTCGACGGGGCGTGCCAGGAAAATGGATTTGAAGAAGGGAATCATGAGCGTGTAAGGCCGTTTCTTGAGGGCCTTCATGATGGTGCGTTCGATGTCATCCAGGGTCAGGGTATTAAAACCGGAATAGAACATGGCCGCGGCATCGTTGTCGAGCTGCGCGTCGAGCATGGGCGTTTCTACACTGGAGGGACAGATGGCGGTGACCATAACGCCTTTGGGTTTAAGTTCGTAGGCAGCAGCAACAGAGTAGGCGCGGACGGCGTATTTGGTGGCGCAGTAGGTGGAGAGGCCCGGTGCAGGTACGATTCCAGCGATAGAGGCGATGTTGATGATGTGGCCATTCCCGTTTTCGATCATGTGGTTGGAAGCGATGCGGGTACCGTAGATCACGCCCTTGATGTTGACATCAATTTGCGCATCGATTTCTTTGAGGGAGGATTCGTTGACCCAGGAAGCCAGCAGGAGTCCGGCGATATTCATGAGGACATCGACTTTACCAAATTGCTGCACGGCGTCATTGAAGGCCGCTTCGAATTGTTGGTAGTCGCATACGTTGAGGGCTGCGAGTTTGACGCGATCTTCGGGCCAACCCAGTTCTTTGGCGGTGGCCTGGAGGGCTTCTATATTCAGGTCGGTTGCGTAGACCTGATCACCGCGCTTCTGAAAGGTGTCGGTAAGGCGTCGTGCCATACCACTGGCGCATCCGGTAAGAAAGAAGGTCTGGCTCATGGCTCTTCCTTTCATGGGCAGGAACGGTTCCTTATCGTTCACTACCGAACGATAGGTCTAGAGCCTGCCACCAAGTGTTCCACCGGGTGAGGTGGATGTTTTTTTCATGCTATGGTGGGCGGACGACTATTTAGTCTTGCCGTTCACTGCACCAAATCATATTTTCTTCGTAATCATAGATGATTGCACGGCCAAAGCCTGTTTTGGAGGCTCGCAATTCCACGCGACGTACCAGGTCGTCCTGAAAAAAATCCCTGAGTGTCCGCATGGGTTGACACCACATGCGTGACTGTTCCAGGTCCATAACGTGGATGTGCGTACGATTTTTCCGTCCAGTCATGGTCTTATTATACGCCGGAGGGAAAGTGAATTAAAGAAGAATTAGCACTTTTTTCGATTCGTTTTCCTGGGGGGCGGATGGGGTATTATTCCCCGAAGCGGGCTTTTCTGGAGGCTTCGGCAAGCCACAGGCATTGCGCTGCAAGGGTTTCAATCCATTGTGCGGCAGTGAGACCGGCTATGGTGCCCCCCGCTTGTTTACATTGATAGGCGACGGTGGTGCAGTGTTTGATGCCGACGGCGTAGTAGAGGGCGACCAGCTCGTCGTAGGAGAGGGTACGGCTTAGCTGGTAGTTGTCGAGAAAGATGTTGACCCGGGTGCTAAGGCGTTTTTCTTCTACCGAGCGCCGGATACAGAGGTTGGACACGCCGTAGGCGATGTCTTCGAGGAAGCAGCCGGCACCGGAAAATTCAAAATCCACAATACCCACGAGAGCCTCTTCTTTAAACATGAGATTACCCCCGTGCCAATCCCCATGAATGAGACCGTTCTCGAATTTGTCGCGTTGCTCGATGGAGAGGGCCGCCTGTGCGTCATGAAGGAAGCGGGCGATAGTATTGCATCGGTCCACAATGCGTTGTTCGGGGCATTGCTGGTAGGCCATTTCATAGAGCCGTTGGAAGATGTCGCGGGGCACATCGCTGAAACGCCACATCCGTGCGTCACGTGGGGGGACGGGGTAGTCTCTACAGATCTCATGGAATTTACCGAGGGCTTTGGCGGTCGCGGTGAGGGTCTCGACGGTGATTTTCATGGAGCCGCCGTCGATGAAGGCCTGGAGTTCCATGGCCCAGTTCGCTTGCTCGACGACACCTTTGCCGTTAATAGCGCGCTGGATACGGGGTGCGGGGAGGCCGTTTTCTGCGAGGTATTCCGAGAGTCGGTGTTGAAAGCGCAGGTTGTCCAGTTCACGCAAGTCGGTACTGTAGGTCTTCACCAGGAACTTGCCTTTATCGGTCTGCACCGTCATCTTGCGGTGACGTCGCTGGTGCGCCTGAGGCAGTTGTTCTGGCAATTCTACCTTGGCAAAGTCATAGTTGTCTTGTATGACTTTTTGAATGATGGCCATGCCCGAGAGTTGCGTCTCTAGGGTACCTGCAGGACGGTCGTCGCTGTTACGTGCGCCATCAGATCCGCTCTCTTGAACCACGCTGGTTTCATCCTCCGTTTGGAAAAGAGTTCTTTAGCCTGGTCTGTATGGTGTGGCGATTCAGGCACGGCACTCACGCCCCAGGGGGTCGTGGTGTAGGATTCGATTCCGTTTTTATTCATAAACATGAGCATGGTGGACATGCAGCCACTGTAGGCTGCATTGACACCGGGCTGGTCTTTCAGGGGGCGGGTGACTACATCGCGAACGGTTTCGCTGAAGTTCCAGGGTTTCTTTCCATAGTCTGCGCCGTCAAGGGGATAGTAGGTACCACTCCGACCTACGACGTGAATCTCACCCCAGGTGACGGGTTTCTTTTTGTATGTTTCGTGCATCTCTTTCACGGCTTCTTCGAGTTTGCCCATGATGGCAATGCGGGCATCCGTATCCAGGGTACGGCCTTTTACAATACTCTCCAGGTCGATGGTCGCGTCTTCTTCACATTTAAGGCGCCATTTCCAGACGTAGGGTGCGGCAGTGCTGTCCTGGGTGTATTCACCGTTCCAGGCGAGAATGTCTTCGATTACACTATCAACGCCGACATCGTGTTTGATGGAGGCCGCCGATTTCAGGGCTTTCTTCCAGGGTTCTGCGAGGATGTCGTAGACATCCATAACGATGGCCTTGGCGTCTTCTTTGCTTATTTTATCGTTGTTGTGCAGCAGGGCCGTAAGCCGTTTACCACGTGGATTGTCGTAATCCCAGGAGACGTTGTAGAGGGGCGTGGGGAATTTATCCGGGGTAAGGGGAGAATCGACGAGCATTCTTTCGGGGCTCACGTTACAGTTCTGCATGTAGCCCGCTTCGGGGTTGATGAGTTGCACGTGGTCTTTGAGATCGTAGATGCCGAGCCATTGGGTGTCTTTGGTGTTACCGGGTACGGGTTTGGTCCAGTCGTAGCCTTCAGGACGGATGGGGGTCTTGCCAATGCGCACGTAGCCGATGTTGCCGCGGGTGTCGGCGAACATGTTGTTCTGTTCCATCATGGAGTTCCGGCTGATGGCTTTGTAGTATTCGTCGCTATTCTGGGCCAGACACATCTCATAAGCCTGTTCGAAGTAGCCGAGGTCGTCCCAGTAAGGACTCTTGGCGGCAAGAAGGACCATTTCACCCGTATCAGGGTCAGGTACGGGCTCGGCCATGACGGGGCCGTGCATGGTGAAGATGGCGGGCATGACACGGGGCTCTTCTTCGCCCTTGACCTTGATTGTGAAACTTTTAATCTTAGCAGCCACCCCTTCACCTTCGTATTCGTATTTGAGTGAAAGGCCATCAATTTTTGCCTTGAGCGCAAAGACGTCCGTGGTGTCTGGACCGCCTGTGGTCATGGCCCAGCCGACTTTACCGTTGTGACCAAGGGCCATAAGGGGGGAACCTGCAATCCAGAAACCGCACATATTCAGGTCTTTACCGTGGACACGGGCTTCGTGGAATACGGCAAGGCTTTCCCAGGTGAGGTGGGGGTCGGTGAGAAGAATAGCGCTACCGTCTTCGGTGCGATCTGCTGCCACTGCGAAACAGTTGGAGGAGAATCCGGGGCCCTGGGGTGTTTCGCGCATTTCGTCCATGGCGGTACCGATGGGCCAGCGAAGGATCATGGCACGGCCAATGCAAGCGGGGTGCCAGGGCTGCAATTCCAGGGCATAATTGGGTACGCGCTCGGGATGTTCTTTGGCGAAGGCGTTAATCCCTGCAATGAAGCTTATGGATAATTCTTTCAGATGGTCAGCGGATTGCTCGTAGTGGGCCTTGCACTTGGCTTCGTTTTCCATGACGCGCATAATGTAGTCGGATTGCACCCCGTCTTCGCCGAAAAATTCTGCGGACTGACCGATGGCGATGCGGGCATTTTCGTAGATATCTTCGAGGCGGTCTTCGGCCTGGGCGTAGCCCAGTCCAAACGCAGCATCCGCGTCGGTTTCTCCGTATACATGGGGGATCCCATAGGTGTCGCGATAAACAGTGACTTCGCCTGCAGTGGCGGGAAGGATGGTGATGGCCAAGAAAAAGACTGTGACCAGAGTCGACTTAAGCATGAATAGATCCTCTTTGAAATACGTTCGCAAAGAATCATCATACCTTAGTTACATTATCCGTGCCAAATAGTCACTAGGGATGATAAGGGCCTGATCGTTCTACTATCCACAAACAGCAAAGCAGTTGCCAACACAACGAATCATCTGGACCAAGCCAGATTGCCACGTCGGCGTGGCCTCCTCGCAATGACGGGCTATTACAGCCCATGCCTATAATCACGGCAATTGTGTTCTGGAGAGTATCGTTCTACTCCGTTCAGCCCTTTAAATCCTGACTACTTTACATAGATTTCACCTGCCCTGTCATTGCGAGGAGCGAGCTTGCGAGTGACGCGGCAATCTGGCTTGGTCCAGATGATTTTTGCCTTGAACATAGATGTGGCCAAGTAGCAAAAAAAATAGCACCGCCCGAATCAGAAGCTGACCTTGGGCACTTCGCGCTCGGCTTCGTCCACAATTTCGAAGAAATCAGCCTTGTCGAAGTTGAACATGCCGGCGATGATGTTGCTGGGGAACATCTCGACTTTGTTGTTGAGCTGGAGGACGGAATCGTTGTAGCCCTGACGCATGGAGCTGATGCCGTTCTCGGTGTTGGTGAGTTCTCCCTGGAGCTGGAGGAAGTTGGTGTTGGCCTTGAGGTCGGGGTAGTTTTCGACGACGACATAGAAGTTGCTCAAGGCTTGACTCAGCTGGCCTTCGGCCTTGGCCTGGTCGCCCACACCCTGTGCGCCTTGCGCCAGATTACGGGCTTTGGTGATGTTTTCGAGGGTGTCGCGCTCGTGGGTCATGTAGCCCTTGGCGGTTTCCACGAGGTTGGGGATAAGATCATGACGGCGCTTGAGCACCACGTCGATCTGCGCCCAGGCTTCTTTAACGCCATTGCGCAAACGCACGAGACCGTTGTAGGCGCCCATGACCCACAGGC
>CALAXS010000063.1 GCA_937895305.1 uncultured bacterium | reverse complement strand
GGGTGGGCAAATCCAGGTATTTCACGTCGTGTGGACCCCTGCCTCCGCAGGGGTGACAGGAGGGGGGGAATGCTTATTTCAACGTGTGCTAAAGGTCTTCTGGCGGATTGGGCAGGATGAGGGTGAAGGTGGAACCTTTACCCGGTGTGCTGGTAACGCGCACTTCACCCTGATGCAGAATAACGATGTGCTTCACGATGGCCAGCCCCAGTCCGGTACCACCCTTTTGACGGCTACGGGCTTTGTCCACCCGATAGAATCGTTCAAAGAGTCGGGGGAAATGCTCTGGATCGATTCCGGGTCCCTGATCTTCTACCTGTATCTCCAGTTGCTCCCCATGCTGCATGGCACTCAGGATAACGGGCTTGCCATCGGCACTGTAGCGGATGGCGTTGGTGAGCAGGTTCAGTAGCGCCTGTTCAAGAAGGGGGCGATCCATGGGGACTTTCAGGGTGTGATCGTCACAAAAAACACTTATCTCAATTTTTTTGGCCTGGGCCATATCACGGACCAGGCTCGTGGCGCTCTCGAGCAGGTCATTCACATTGCTATAATCGAAAGCCAGGGATTCATCGTCTTGCTGTCGTTCAATGGAGGCCAGTGCCAGCACGTCTTCCACCAGCGCGGTAAGACGTTTGGCCTGTCGCATGATGATACCCAGGAAACGTTGTCGATCTTCCCGGTCTTCTTCGGGCAATTCCAGCACCGTCTCGGCATAGCCACGGATAGCGGTGATGGGGCTTCGGATTTCGTGGGACACGTTATCGACAAATTCTTTGCGGCTGTTTTCAAGACCACGCAGTTGGGTGATGTCGTTCAGCACTAAAAGTCCACCGAGGCGGGTACCGTCTGCATCGCGCAGGACTGCGCCGCGACAGTGCAGATGCCGGACCTGCTCTTCTTTCAGGGTTACCTCCCCTTCAATTGCCGTGTCCTCATGTAAAATCCGGATGACCATATCTTTCAGGATGGGATTGTGTACGACCTCGCGCAGGTTCTGACCCTGGGCTTTGTCGATGTCTACCTTAAAAAATAGAGACGCAGCCGGATTGATTTGCAATACAGTGCGGTTCATATCGAAGGCCAGGACCCCTTCGCTCATACTGGACCACATGGCCTGGAGCTGATTCCGCTGTTGCTCGGACAAGGCGATTCTTTCGTTCAACTGGAGGGCCATATCGTTCATGGCATGGGCCAGGTCGGCCAGTTCGGAAATAGTGGGTGTGGGCAGGGGTGTGGTCAGATTCCCCTGGCTGAACTTACGGGCCTCAATCTGTAATGCTGCCACGGGCCGGGTGATACGTTTTGCCATAAACCAGGCCAGGAGTGCTGCAAATACCAGAATCACTGCAGCCCCGAGGAGGCTCTCGCGAACCGTATTTCTCAGGATCACATTCATTTCCGTTACGGGTAAAGACAAACGCAGTACGGCAACCTGACCCTCTTTATCCTTTATCTGACGGGCAGCATACATCCGCATTTCCTGAAGCGTTGAACTGAATCGTGTGGCCTTGCCCATCCCGTCAGCGAATGCTGAAAAAACTTCCGGGCGATCTCCATGGTCTTCCATATTCTGTTGGTCAAAATGGCTATCACCGACTACCTTGCCCGCTTCCGAAATCACGGTAATCCGGGTACCGGATTGTTGGCCCACTTTCTTCGCCCAGGCATCCAGTGCATCAACGTCATGGAGTGATATATAGTGTTCAAAGTGATTCTGCAAGAGCAAGATACGTGCATCGAGGTCATGCGCCACCTGTGTGGAATGGGCGCGTTGCGTCACCAGACTGGCGTAGAAAAAGGCGGCCCCTAACGCAGTAAAGGTGATAAGGAGCATGGCGGGAAAAAGATGTACGATGAGGGGACGATGGGCCATCGTCAACAGTGCTCCTTAAATAGAAATTCCGATTGCCAAGTCATGCTCGTCCAATATAGAATTGAATACTCTTCGAATAGGTCGACCATTTATAGCCCACCACAACTTTGCAACACA
>CALAXS010000062.1 GCA_937895305.1 uncultured bacterium | reverse complement strand
AAAGTGTCGCTTAACTTAATAGACCATGTGTCCCACATTCGCTGAAGATATACAATGATGGTCAGGTGGGTAAGTAGATTCGCAGTAAATTTTGAGGGGCGACCCTTTTCATAAAGAGGAGATAAAAGTCATGAGTGAAGAACGATTCAGTCCGGGACTGGCCGGGGTCATTGCGGGGGAAACATCGATTGCCTGTGTGGAACAGGGCAAGCTGCTCTATCGGGGTTATGCTATTGCAGACCTGGCGACGACGTGTACTTTTGAAGAGGTGGCGTATCTGCTATTGAATGACGAATTGCCCAGCGCGAAGCAATTACAGGGCATAAAGGATAAGCTGGCGAAGTATCGCCCGTTGCGGAGTGAGATCTTGGATGCGCTGCGTCGGACTCCCAAGGACACCCCCATGATGGATGTGTTGCGGAGTATGGTTTCGTACACAGGTCATTTTGATCCGGTGAAAGGTGAGGGTGAAGAGGCGGACCGGGAACGGGCCATCTGGTTAACGTCACAGATTGGGGCTATCATCGCTGCGCGGTTCCGTCTCATGAATGGCAATGAGCCGATTGAGCCTATGGATGGCCTTAGCCATGCAGCGCAGATCCTCTACCAATGCCATGGCGAAGTACCAGACCCGCTGGCAGCCGAGTTGATTGACCTCACGCTGGTCCTCTATGCGGAGCATGATTTCAACGCGAGTACCTTTACCGCGCGTGTGATTTGCTCGACCATGTCGGACCTGACCTCGGCCATCACCGGGGCTATTGGTGCCTTGAAGGGCCCGTTGCACGGCGGTGCGAACGAAGCCGCCATGGAAATGCTGTGCAAGTTCAAGTCGGGTGACGAAGCAAAAGCCTGGATTACCAACGCACTTGCGAATAAAGAAAAAGTCATGGGCTTCGGGCATCGCGTTTATAAAAACGGTGACCATCGTGCAGACATCCTGGAAGGCAAGCTGCGGAAGCTGGCCCATCAGCTCGGCGAAGAAACCTGGCTGGACATCTACGACGCTATCCGCCATCCCATGGTCCATGAGAAGCATATCTTCCCGAACGTGGATTATCCCTGCGGCCTGACCTATTATCTGCTGGGGTTGCCGCTGGACCTCTATACGCCCCTCTTCGTCGCATCGCGCATCACGGGTTGGAGTGCCCACTTCCTGGAGCAGAGCATCGACAATCGGATCTATCGTCCGCTGAGTATTTACGTCGGTCATGGGGAGCGCAAGGTACCGCCCATTGATGAGCGGTAGACACATTTTTTAAATTAAACAGGAAATACTACAGTCTCGGTCCCGACTTGAGTTGGGAGGGTATACGCGGAGATTCCCGTCTGCACGGGAATGACAGGTGGGATTAGGTCGTCGCTTCTACTGTTCAATCGTCAGGGCCAAGCGAGATTGCCACGTCGTTGCGCTCCTCGCAATGACGGGCAGGGTGGGGTATGTCCTGGATAAGTTTGAGGCAGTGTGTTTTTATCAGGACGCGTATGCATTCCCACGCAAAGGCCGTAGCACGGCAGGCAATAGGAAACGAGTAAAGATTGGCATTGAAAAAGTGCTATACTGTGTGCTGTTTTTCAGCACGAACCCACAACTCCATATCGATAGTTTCTTCCACTATGTCTAAAGATACACCACATACCAAAACCGCATCTATCCACACGTTGGGGTGCCGGTTAAATCAGTCGGAGTCGGCGATTCTGGAGGAGAAGCTGGCAGCTGCGGGCTATGGCTTGGTACCGTTTGGCGAAGCAGCGGACCTGGGGATTGTGCATACGTGTACGGTGACGAATGATGCGGATGCGAAGTCGCGGAAGCTGGTGCGTCAGTTCATACGAAATAACCCGGAAGCGTATACGGCGGTCATCGGGTGTTATGCCCAGATGGGCGCGGACAGTCTTGCGGCGATTGAGGGCGTGGACCTCATCGTGGGGAATCAGGAGAAGCTGAATGTGCTGGATTTTGTGGCAGCGGGAAAGAATGAACAGCCGCTTATCGTGCGGGACCGCATGGAGCGGGATGATTTCACGATTGAATTTGCGGAAGAAGCGACGCCGTTACATCAGCGGATGAATTTGAAAATTCAGGACGGCTGCGATTTTATGTGCAGCTTTTGTTTGATTCCTTTTGCGCGGGGTCGGGCGCGGGCGCGGGCCTTGGATAATCTGCTGGATGAGGCGCGGAGTCTGGTGGCGCGTGGCGCGAAGGAGCTGGTGCTGACGGGGGTAAACATCGGGACATACTCCTGGGAGGGGAAGACAGTGCTGGATGTGGTGGAGGCGTTGAACGAAATTGATGGCGTGGAGCGGATACGCATCAGCAGTATTGAGCCGACAACAATTGATGAGCGACTTTTTGAATGGATGGCGGATGAGCAACACAAGCTAACCCCCTATCTGCATATTCCGTTGCAGGCGGGTTCGGATACTATATTAACTGCTATGCGTCGTTTGTACTCGCGTCAGGAATTTCTGGACTTCGTTCATCTGGCCCATGAGCGGGTGCCGGGTATAGGCATTGGTACGGACATCTTGGTGGGCTTTCCTGGTGAGACGGAGGCGGACTTTGAGGATTCCTGTGATGTGCTTACGAAGAGTCCGCTGTTTTACTCGCACGTCTTCAAGTATTCCGAGCGTCCGGGTACAGCATCGCTTCGTATGGCGGACAAGGTGTCGGGTGACATTGCGAATGTGCGGAGTGCCCGGTTACGGAAAATCAGCGCAATGAAGACGCGCCTGTTTCAGGAGCATCATCTGGGCCAGACGGTGGACGTGCTCTTTGAACATGCTAAGAACGGCTATTGGAGCGGGTACACGGGGAGTTATATCCGGGTGGTCGCCCGGTCCAATGACGACTTGACGAATGTGTCGCGTCGAGTGAAGTTGGTCTCGATTCAGGGCGATGAGGTGCTGGGCGAGCTGGTGTAGCCCCTATTCTATGCCCTCTATTTGACCGAGAATCCATGAGGTCAGGAGCCGTACACCGAACCCGGTGGCGTGTTTACTGTTGAGGTAGGGCAGGTGGTCTGCCCCCCACGCGGTACCTGCGATGTCGATGTGTGCCCAGGGGGTTTCGCCGATGAATTGTTTGAGGAAGGCGGCGGCGGTAATGGCACCGCCCCAGCGGGGGCCGATGTTGCAGAGGTCGGCGTGGTTGCCTTTGATGAGTTCTTCGTATTCGGGCCAGAGGGGGAGCTGCCAGACGCGTTCGCCTGTTTGTTCTCCGGCATCGGCCAGGGAGAGTGCGAGGCTGTCGGAGTTGGTGAAGACACCCGCAGCGACGTGACCCAGAGCGACGACGCAGGCCCCGGTGAGGGTGGCCATATCGACAATAGCATCAGGTTTGTATTTGTCCACGGTGTAGGCGAGTGCATCGGCGAGGATGAGTCTGCCTTCTGCGTCGGTGTTGTGCACTTCGATGGTTTTGCCGTTGTAGGCTTTGACGATGTCGCCGGGACGTTGTGCCGCATCACCCGTCATATTCTCAGCGGTAGGCACGACGCAGATGACGTTGATGGGGGGTTTGAGTTCGACGATGTTCATCATGGCGCAGAGGACGGCGGCGGCCCCGCACATGTCATATTTCATTTCGTGCATGTCTGCAGCGGGCTTGATAGAAATGCCGCCTGTGTCGAAGGTGACACCTTTACCTACGATAGCGATGGTCTTGGCATCGTCGCTGTGGTGATGGCGCAGGACGATAAGTTTTGCGGGTTGGGCGCTGCCTCTGGAGACACCGAGGATGGCGTTCATGCCGAGGCTGGCCATCTGCGTTTCACCGAGGATGGTACATTCACAGCCGGTTTCGTTGGCGATGCCCTGGGCGAAATCGGCGAGGGCCGTGGGGGTAAGCTCGTTTGCGGGGGTATTGGCGAGGTGACGGGCACCGTTGGTGCTGAGGCAGGCGAGGACGGCAAGCTCGGCGGATTGGTGTACGTGTTCAGCGTCGATGTCTTCGTGTACAAGCACGTGTGCTTCTTGCACGGTGGTGGGTGCCGGTGTTTCGTTGTCTTTGGATTTATACACTTCGAAGTCGTACTGCCCGAGAACGATTGCTTCGAGGAATGCGGAGGGATCGAGTTCGGGGAAGTGGCTGAGATCGAAACAAATATGACTAACTTTGTTGGTTTTCAGGGCCGGGCAGGCTGCGCCCATGGAGCGGCGAAGGGTTTCGGTGTCGCACTTCTCTTCCTCGCCCAAACCGAGAACGAGAACGGCGTTGTAGAGACCTTCGTGGGTGGGCAGGAAATAGGATTCTTTGGTGGCACCTGTGATGATGTCCCGGTCGATGAGGGCCTGGAGGGCTTCTTCGTGCTGGGCTTCGAGGATGGTACTGTTGAGGGGGAAATTCTTTTTATATACAGGAATGACCAGCGTGCCCAGGGGGCTTGTAAGATCTTCTTTGTTTTTAATAGAGGTTACATTTACGCGCATGATACTGCTCCTTGCTTATACTTGGGTTGCTGCTGTTGTCTCAACCAGTTCACCTTCCAGCC